>CAZJGF010000022.1:0-18559 GCA_964545665.1 uncultured Dehalococcoidales bacterium | reverse complement strand
TCTTCAAACGTCAGACCCTCGATATATTTCTCAATCCTTCCAATACATTCCAAGGCATCTTCAATAAACAACTTCCAGTCTCTCTTAGACATAAATCAAGTCCTCTTCTATGTATCTCCACCTATTGGGTTTGACTGCTCCTTTAGACACTAAGTCAACTTTCACTTCTAATATACTTTCTAAGAATTCTGCCAGTTCAATAAACACAAGTCCGATAGGTTCTTCAAACTCTACCAAAATATCCAGGTCACTCTTCGCTCTCTGCTCTCCCCTAATATAAGAACCAAATATCCCTATCTCTTTAACGTTGTACCTATCTCGTAACTCCTCCTTATGCTGGGCCAAAATGCTTTTTATTTCGTCAACTGTTTTCATATTCTTCAAATTCCACATGGTAAAGTATAGTTTGTATTATGTTAGATAGATTCTCAATATCAGTATAGCAGTACAGAGGGCTTGTTACTATCCCTCAATAACCTCTTTGGTGCTGGGGATTCTGCCGAGCAGCCTTTCATCAATGCGGGTGGCCGAATCCAGAGCTCGGCCCAACGCCTTGAATAACGATTCGGCTTTGTGGTGGTCGTTTATGCCGGTGATTACCCTGGCATGAAGGTTAATTTTAGCTTCAGAGGCGAAGGAAACGAGAAAATGGCGGATTAAATCAGCGCACAACTCACCTACATTGACCCGGCTAAATGATACTTCTACCACACTGTAGGCCCTCCCCCCTATGTCCACCACCACCTCAGATAGAGCTTCATCCATGGGCACGACAGCATGTGCCATGCGAGTAATGCCCTGTTTTTTCCCCAATGCCTGGTTGAAAGCTTTACCCAGAGAGATAGCTACATCCTCGACTACATGGTGCTGGTCAGCACCTGAGGCTGAGATTTTTATGTCAAATACTCCGTGCTGAGCTAGCTGAGTGAGAAGATGGTCGAACATCCTTATTCCAGTGGCAATCTCAAATTGCCCGCTGCCGTCAACATTGAGTTCTACTTTGACATTCGTCTCCGCAGTTTCACGAACCACTTTTGCTTTTCTATCAGCCATGTCTCAATTCCTCCTCTAGAGATTGCTTCGTCGCTTCTCTCCTCGCAATGACTAAGCAATACCTGCATCCAGTAATCCACTTTTCAAGAGCTTAACATATCTCCTTCAATGCTTTAATTAAGGCATTGGTATCTTCAGGTTTGCCAACGCTAATTCGCAGGCAATTCTCTAACTCCGGGCTGTCATAGTAGCGGACAAAAATACCCCTCTGCCGTAACTGCCGCCAAGTTTGCTTGGCGGGGGATTCCTTGTCGCTTCCCCCCACAGGATGACAAGGAGCGGAAGGCCCAGAATGCGAGTTCAGCGAGCAAAGAATGAAATTGGCCTGCGAGGGATACGGCTTTAGCCATTCCAATTCTCTTAGCCTGGTAAATAACCTCTCCCGCTCAGCAACTATCTTTGCGATAGTATCACGCAGGTTTTTTACATCTGACAATGAGGCTAACACTGCAACCTGTGCCGCGGCGTTTATGTTATACGGTTGCTTAATCTTCATCAGATACTCAGCGATTTCAACGGAAAAAATGCCGTAGCCTATTCTTAAACCAGCCAGTCCGGCCCACTTGCTGAAAGTGCGGAGCACTATCAGGTTCGGATGCTCAAGCACCAATTTGGCTACAGTCATATTGCTGAACTCAAAGTAGGCCTCGTCCACCACCACGATTCTCTCAGTGTCGACAAGCTCAATGACTTCCCGCTCGGGAATAACATTGCCCGTAGGGTTGTTAGGTGAAGCAACAAAAATGACTTTCGTCTTCTCATTCAATGCACGCTTGATGCTTGGCATATCGACGGCAAAGTCCTCACCTCTAGGTACATCAACTACCTTGCCGCCACAAACATTGGTGCTAACAGGATACATCCCGAACGTTGGAGGAGAATTGATTACTTCGTCTCCAGGTTGAAGGAAAAGCCTGAGGACAAGGTCAATTAACTCGTCGCTGCCATTGCCGCAAACAATGTAGCCAGAGCTCAAACCGGCATATTCTTCCAGAGCTTGCCTGAGTATTCTCTGTTCAGGATCAGGATAGATATGGTAGTAAGGATAATCGGCTATAGACTGATAGACTTTGGGCGAGCAACCATAGGGGTTTTCATTACCATCGAGCTTTATTATTCTTCGGCCCATTCTCTGCTCTAGAATCTCTACTGGCTCAATAGCAGCGTAACCCTTCATAGCTGCCAATCCAGGCCTTATTAGCTTATTTATATTCATTCTAGCCTTCTTTCTATTGCTTGAGCATGGGCATCCAACCCTTCCGCCCTGGCTATTGTTATTGCCGCCTGGCTTAGCTCCCGCATGGTAGCTTTGTCTAAGCCGACAATATTAGTAAACTTCAGAAAGTCTTCAACACCTAAAGGAGAGCTGAAACGCCCACTGCCTCCCGTAGGTAATACATGTGATGGACCAGCAACATAATCGCCTAAGACCACTGGCGAATCTTCACCAACAAAAATGCAGCCAGCATTATCGATCCTGGATATCAGAGATGAAGCATCCGATACCATGAGGGAAAGATGCTCCGGGGCATAAAGATTGACCAGTTCAATGGCCTCATCGATGCTGTTGACAAGCACAATCATTCCTCTATTGATGGCCTCAGTAGCGATTGAGCGTCGCTCCAGTTCTGCCAGCTGGGCTTCGATTTCTTTGTCAACTTGGTTGGCTAAATCGGGTGAATTAGTAATCATAATTGCTGAAGCTAGAGGGTCATGCTCAGCTTGAGCCAGAAGGTCAGCAGCGCAGAGGACAGGATTAGCTATCTCATCAGCTATAATCACTATTTCACTTGGCCCTTCAAGACCATCAACACCTACCGTGCCATAGACCATGCGCTTGGCGAGTGTCACGAAGATGTTGCCAGGGCCGCAGATTTTGTCTACTCTTGGTATTGATTCAGTGCCGAAAGCCAAGGCAGCGATAGCCTGAGCACCACCAACTTTGAAAACATGGTTGACCTCAGCGACATCGGCAGCTACCAACGTAGGCGCTGGGATGCTGCCATTTCTACCAGGCGGCGAAACCATGATAATCTCCTTAATCCCGGCTACCTTAGCTGGTATAGCGGTCATTAGCACTGTGGACGGGTAAGCGGCAGTGCCACCAGGAACGTACAGGCCTACCCTATCCACTGGCTGGACTTTTCTTCCCAAAAACGGGCTAACAAATACCGTGCCCCCTTTATAGCCGCAAGCAAGATGGAACTCTCGTATTCTCTTAGCTGCTAATCTAAGCGCTGAAACGAGCTTGTTATCTACCATACCATATGCTGCCGAGAGCTCCTGCTTGCTTACCTCCAACGAATCAAGCTTAACATCATCCAACTTGCTGGTATAGTGGAAAAGGGCTCCATCACCCTTATTGCGAACGTCGCTAATAATTCTGCCGACTACTTCCTGTGGAGAAAGTTCCTCCCCAAAGATATGCTTTATTTGTGTTGCCAACCGGGGTGATGCAACGAAAGATTCCAAGAAGTCTTTCCTGGTCAGCAATTGTTTCGCTTTATCAAATCCTTCAACTCGTATCATGATAACCCTCTCTGCAATGTCCGAGTAATGAATTCAATCCGCTCTCTCTTATCAGAGGAGTCAAGGCTGTCCCTATTTCCAATTAAGCAAGCTGTGGATGTTAGAAGAACATCGATAATTTTCAAGTTATGCTGTGCTAGAGTCTTTCCCGTTTGGGCGTTGTCAATAAGCAAATCAGCATCTTCAGGCAAGAAAGCTTCACTTGCCCCCCAGGTTGGCACCAGCTTGCAAGGACTAATATGATTATCCCGGAGGTATTTGTCAGCAATGTTTACATACTCTGAAGCCACTCTCAGGGGAGCAGATCTGCCACCTTGAGCAAGTAGCTTCAATTCATTAATGCTGGCTGCAGGCATATCCCGGCTTACCGCGACCACAATCTTGACTTTCCCAAAGCCGAGCTCAAGCAATTCCCTCACCGGGCTCAACGGAAAGCGATAGAGGTGTTCCAGTAACCAATCCTTGCCAGTTATGGCCAGATCAAAATTGCCATTAGCTACCTGAAGCGGCATATCCTGTGGCCTGATAACCTTAATGCCAAGCCAGTCCAGGTTAGTAGAGGGACGACGATTCACCGTCTTTCCTGAATATTCCTGAATATTGACCCCCACATGTTCCAAAAATTGAGAGGTGGGTGTTTTCTGATGTCCGTCAGGTAAAGCCAGCTTGATCGTTTTTTCCTGCCATTGGGAGAGGGCAACGATTGGCTTTCCCAATGTACTCAGCCTGCTTTGCGCCAGAGTCGGTGGCTTGAGAGAAAGGAAGCCCTCTCTAGACCACTCCCTATCTGGTGAGGGGCGTGAGGCAAGCCTGGGGCTAAAACAACCCAATACCTGGCTCAAATTTTCGTTCTCCAACCTCTCCCGGTTAGCAATTAGAAAGGCATCCACCGAAAGTAACTTCATCACAGGAACCAAGCCGTGAGCTTCTATCTCGTTTTCATTCCTCGCCCATAGTATGGCTAGGTCAGCATTCTCAGGAGGATAAGCCTCAGCCGCCCCCCACACCGGGAAGATCTTAAAACGCTTCAATCTCAGACTCAGAGCAAGGGCTTGGGCCAAATTAGGGTACTCGCTTACTATGCGCCAGTTGTTCGGCTGGGCCAAGAACTTATCCAGACTGGGTACTCCTGCCTGATAAGCGGCTGCTAGATATATGCTCCCCTCACCACAATTCAGGCTTGATATTGTTACCAGAGCACTGGCCGGATATCTCACCTGAAGTTCCTCAATCCAGTCCAAACCACATATCCCCAGGTCATAATTCCCTATGGCTACCTGTACAGGTATATCCTTCTCTTGAAATACCTTAGCTGAAAGGTAAGGGAACCTCACCGATTGAAGACGATACTGCCTTGTCTTGTGGCTATAGCCGTCGAACTCCAGCGCGGCCTCATTCAGCAAGTTAGCCGTGGCCGACAAGGATCTGCCTTTGGGAAGAGCAAGTTTGATATAGCCCGGTTGATACTTCACAGATTGACTTTAACCGCCTACTATACTAAGAATCTCCGTTGGTGAAGCTACGGTCTGTTGCTGTTTCTGTTTACAATCGGTGACAGTGAATCGAGTCAGGTCTTTTCCTGAGATTGAGATAACCCAGCGATAATCAGACGGATCTCGCCTAATGAAGTCGACCTCCGCCACATGTTTCGCATCGCGGAGCGATTGGGCTAATGTGAAGCATGCTTTGACTATTTCTGGAGTAGGCTGTTCACCGGTAATCAAGATGCCGGATTTCTCTTTGTCTTCCCAAGGAAGCAACTTCATTATCGGGTCAACGTAAAGGGCAAACCCACAAGCAGGGATATTCTTATCGCTCATAAGGGGAATAAGGTCATCATATCTGCCCCCTCCACCTATTTTCTCTCCATTGTCCAATAGCTGAAAACAGACCCCGGTATAATATTCGAAACTCCGTATTGCCGTGATATCAATTTCATAATTATACTTCAGGCTATCTAGCAACGTGGTGATGCTAATGAAATCCTCCAAACTGGCTTTGAAGCTTGGCGAAGCTTGTAAGGATAAGGCTTTTACATTTTGCAGGAAGCCCCCCGATTTCCCCTTCAGATTCAGAAGAGGATATAGAAACTTGCCTAGTTCAGGATTAGCTGATTTCGCCTCTTCTAGTACTTGCCAATCCCCATCTAAGACCCGGCTTAGCACTTTAGCCTCTTCACTGGGGCTGAGCTTGAGTTCCTTGACCAGCGCTTTCACCAGGCCGGCGTGAGACAGCTGTAACCTGATGTCGCCCAGGCCGAATTTGCGCACTATCTCTCTAGCCAACGAAATTATCTCGGCATCCGCAGCTAATTTAGTACCGCCAAGAAACTCAGCACCACACTGCCAGCGCTCCCTATTCTTCTTGCCCGTTTCCTCAAAAGCAAAGATGTTAGTGACATAGAAAAGTCTAGCTGTTTCATGCTCGCTTAAACTGTCGATACAGAGCCTGACCACAGGAATGGTGCCGTCTGGCCGTAAGACCACTCTTTCACCACTCCAGCCATCCCAGTCGAGAAAGGAATATATTTTGCCCAGCATACTTGGTGTCAGCGTTCCTGTAGCGGTAAATAGATGGAGGTACTCTAATGTTGGCGTTTTTACCTCTTGATAGTTGTACTTAAGACAACAAGTCCGGAAAGTCTCTTCGATAAGCCGAAAACGCCGCATATCATTGGGAAGCAAGTCTCGCATTCCTTTACATTTTCTACTTTCCATGTTCTTACCTACATTATGCTGCTTTATTCTACACCAAGCTACGTTTCCCTTCAATTAGAACTTGCTTAGCCAATTTGTTGCTTTTGCTTGCTTAGTTTATAATGCACTTGAGGTTCAAATTAGATGCATAGAACTTGGCTCAGGGTTTTCTGCCTTACCTTGTTTTCCCTCCCGATACTTGGAGGGCTGGGAAGCAGTATAATCAGCGCTTCTAACCCAACTATTGAAGTCCTCCAAGTTGAAGGCACTATCCTCCCGGTGGTAGCTGATTACATAGACCGGGGTATCAACCATGCTGAAGAGGAGGATGCTGCTGCCTGTATCATCGAATTGGACACGCCGGGAGGACTTCTCGATTCCACTGACGAGATAGTCACCACAATCATGAATGCAGAAGTACCAGTCGTAGTTTACGTTTCCCCTAAAGGTGCCTGGGCCGCTTCCGCGGGAACTTTCATTACCCTATCCGGTCATATAGCCGCAATGACGCCCGGCACTACCATCGGCGCTGCCCATCCGGTAGCTGCTGGAGGGGAGGAAATACCTGAAGACTACATGAAAAAGATAACTGAGTTCTCGGCCAAGTGGATGAGGACCATTGCTGAGGAGCGGGGCCGCAACGTAGAAGAAGCTGAGCTAGCAGTGACAGAAAGTAAGTCATTCACCGATGTCGAGGCACTGGAGTGTAACCTGATTGACCTGAGAGCGGATAATTTGGAGAGCCTTCTTTCCCAGATTGATGGTTGGAAAGTGACTTTGGCTAATGGCGATGAAGTTGTCCTCAACACCGAAGGTGCTGAACCAGTCAGGAATGAAATGACTGCCCTTGAGAGGTTCTTACAAACTCTCAGCGACCCAAATATTGCGTATGTTCTGTTCACTTTAGCCACCATTGGGTTGATCACTGAGATTTCCAGTCCGGGGCTGATATTTCCCGGGATAGCTGGCGGCATTTGCCTCTTCCTTGCGTTTTACTCCCTAGGCGTGCTAAATGCCTACTGGGGAGGGATAGCGCTTATTTTGCTGGCTGTTGGGCTTTTTGTCGCCGAATATCTCACCACTAGCTTCGGATTATTCACCGCTGGAGGTGTGACGGCGTTAGTTTTTGGTTCCCTGATACTATTCAGCCGCAGCCCGGGAATAGAAGTAAATCGCGGGCTGATCGCCGGGGTAGCAGTGGCCGTTTCCGCCTTCGCCGTCTTTATCATCGGGGCTATTATTCGAGGCCAGAGACGTCGCAAGGCTACTGGTGCTGAGGGGATGCTGGGAAAACTAGCTATAGCCAGAACGCCTCTGGACCCCTCAGGTAAGGTTCTGGCTGAGGGTGAGCTCTGGGCAGCTACGTCTGAAGGTGACAAAATAGCCCCAGGTGAGGAAGTAATGATAACCAAAGTGGAAGCCCTGAAATTATGGGTGGCAAAGAAATCAAGAAAATAAGAAGGAGAGGAGCTTAATATAGATGGACATGACCGGGCCGATTATCATAGGGATAGTCTTTGCTGTTGCTTTCGCCATCTTTGTCATCATCGCCATCATTAGAGGTCAAAGGCGAAAGCTTTCTGCTGGAGCCGAGGAGATGATAGGGAAAGTAGCCGAAACACAAACAGTTCTTAACCCCAAAGGGAGGGTTCTGGCTGAAGGCGAGCTGTGGACAGCTATTGCCCAAGACAGTGAAATAGAATCTGGCGAGGAGGTGATAATAACTAAAGTAAAAGGCTTGAAATTGTGGGTAAAGAAAAAAGAAAAGGAGGACGAATAACATGCAAATAGGTTGGCTTCTTTACTTTATTATCGCATTAGTAGTGATAATAGTTCTATCAGCAGCTATTAAAATCGTTCAGGAATATGAAAGGGGAGGCGTTTTCCGTCTGGGGAGGTTTGTTGGTCTTAGAGGACCGGGTCTTGTCCTCATCATACCGTTCATTGAGCGTATAAGAAAGATTGACCTCCGTGTCATCACTATGGATGTCCCACAGCAAGAATGTATGACTATGGACAACGTTACTGTTACCGTTGATGCTGTAATTTACTTTCGTGTGGTTGAAGCTGCCGATGCTATCCTTAAGGTGCTTGATTATATAAAGGCAACTTCGCTACTTGCTCAGACTACCTTGCGGAATGTTGTGGGGCAATCTGAATTGGATGAGCTACTAGCTCACCGAGATCGACTTAATGACAAGATACAAGGAGTGGTTGATGAAGGCACAAATCCCTGGGGGATAAAAGTTAGCATGGTAGAGGTCAAAGATGTAGAGTTACCAGAGACAATGCAAAGAGCCATGGCAGCCCAGGCTGAGGCTGAAAGAGACAGGAGAGCCAAGGTTGTTCACGCTGAGGGTGAATACCAGGCAGCAGAAAAGCTAGTCCAAGCTGCCGCACTCATCTCCACTCAGCCCTCAGCTTTGCAACTCCGCTATCTACAAACCTTGTCCAGCATTGCCACAGAAAGAACCAATACCATACTGTTTCCCTTGCCCATAGATATGGTGACTCCCTTTTTAGCCCGAGCCAACCGCCAACCCTGAAAAGAAGTAAAAGCTGGGTGCCATTGTTGAATAGCGGGGCAATAGCCAAGACCTATGGTCTTGGCTATTGCTGCTGATTTGCTGGGAGTTGGTTCGCCGAATTAGGCATAATCTAGGCTGGCAGTGTTTTTCAGGAATAGAAAGGGAGCCATGACTCAGCATGCTACAACATTAATAAAGGCTTTCTTTGATGAACAGAATTTGCCTCAGCACTAATCAAATAGTCCTTTCCTTCCGGTCCTCTGTGCTAAAATAGCCTACGCCGCTGGTAAATCAATATTGGGAGAATAGTAATGGCAAGTAAAACTAAACAAGAATGGCGTGAGAAAAATTTAGCTCCGATGCTAGACCGTTTTCCTGAACGGCAAGAGAAATTTGAGACTACGTCAGGTGTAGGGCTTGACACCGTTTATAGCCCTGAGGATGCACCAAATTTTGACTATGCTACACAATTGGGGTACCCAGGCGAATACCCCTTCACGCGTGGCGTCCAACCCAACATGTATCGAGGCAGGATATGGACAATACGTGAATATGCCGGGTTTGGCACTGCTGAGGATACAAACGAACGTTACAGAAAGCTCCTAGCGGAAGGACAAACCGGGTTATCTGTTGCCTTTCATTTGCCAACACAAATAGGCTATAACTCAGACCATCCATTATCTAGAGGCGAGGTAGGCAAAGTCGGAGTAGCTATAGATAGCCTGAGAGATATGGAAATACTTTTCCAAGACATACCTCTGGATAAGGTAAGCACTTCAATGACCATAAACGCTACCGCTGCTATCCTTCTTGCTATGTATATAGTTTTAGGCAAAAAACAAGGAGTTGAACCAGCTAAACTAAGTGGCACAGTTCAAAATGACACACTCAAGGATTATATCGCTCGCGGCACCTATATTTTCCCTCCACGTCCTTCAATGCGATTAACCACCGATATAATCGCCTATTGTGCCAAAAATGTCCCTCGCTGGAATTCAATTAGTATTAGCGGTTATCACATACGAGAGGCAGGTTCTACTGCTGTCCAAGAAGTCGCCTTTACACTAGCCAACGGCATTGCCTATGTCCAAGCTGCAATTGATGCTGGGCTTGACGTAGATTCCTTCGCTCCCAGGCTCTCATTCTTTTTCAATAGCCACATTAATTTTTTTGATGAGATCGCTAAGTTCAGAGCAGCACGGCGTCTCTGGGCAAAGATAATGAAGGGAAGATTTGGGGCTAAAGAGCCACGTTCCTGGATGCTTCGTTTTCATACACAAACTGCCGGGGTTAGCCTTATGGCTCAACAACCACTCAACAATATCATGCGAGCAACCCTGGAAGCCCTAGCAGCAGCTTTAGGGGGCACTCAGTCACTACATACTGACTCTTATGACGAAGCTTACGCTACACCTAGCGAGGATGCAGTGACAATTGCCGTGCGCACCCAGCAACTCATCGCTTATGAGAGCGGCATTACCGATGTCGTTGATCCCCTTGGTGGCTCGTACTATATAGAATATCTAACCGGCCAGATAGAAAAGCAAGCCAGCGATTACATTGCGAGAATTGATAGTCTTGGTGGTGCTATAGCCGCTATCGAACAAGGATTCCAACAAAGAGAGATTCAAGATGCCTCGTACAAGTACCAAAAAATGATTGAAGAAGGGGAGCAGGTAATAATCGGTGTAAACAAATTTGTTTCTGGCTACCCCAAAATAACAAACATGCTAAGAGTTAATCCAGAGGTGGAGAGAAAACAAAAAGAGAGACTGGCTCAAGTCAAGCACGGGAGGGATAATGCCAAGGTAGAGCAAGCCCTCAAGAGATTGGGAGACGTAGCTCGCAGCAATGAGAATACCATGCCAGCTTTGCTTGAGTGTGTAGAAGCGTACGCCACTGTAGGGGAGATGTCTGATACGCTACGTAAAGTTTTCGGCACGCAGAAGGAATTCTTATCCTTCTAGCAGAAATTCGTGACGGTGTAATGAGTCCTAAATCGCGAGGGCGAAGTCCTAAATAGTCTAGAGTCTAGAAATTAGAGTTGAAGGAGGAACAAAAAAGATGGTTAAAAACGTTGCTCACATAGGTCTTCTGGTCAAGAGCTTGGATGAGACTGCTAGACTTTATGGAGATTTATTTGGTGCTACATTGGACGAAGTTAAGACTATAGCTGAACAAGGAGTGAAAGTAGGCATGCTTAGCTTTGCTGCTGGAGCCCAACTAGAGCTTCTGGAGCCGCTTCCCGATACCAAAATAGCTGCTGCACTAGATAAAAGGGGTGAGGGAGTGCAACATGTTTGCCTTGAAGTAGATGACATCGACCAAGAACTTGCTTCCTTAGCTGAGAAAGGCGTGGAATTGATTGACAAAAAGCCACGTCGTGGTGTTGAGGGTTTGGTTGCTTTCATCCATCCCAAATCAGCTAAAGGGGTGCTTGTTGAGCTTTGTCAAAAGGACTGAAAAGAGGTAACCAAACTATGCAAAAAGGGAAGATTCGAGTCTTAGTGGCTAAACCAGGCCTGGATGGGCATGACCGCGGCGCTAAGGTAGTAGCCAGAGCCTTGCGCGACGCTGGCATGGAGGTAATCTATACCGGGATCCGTCAGACCCCGGAAATGATTGTTGAAACGGCTATTCAAGAGGATGTAGATGTTGTGGGAATGAGCATTTTATCCGGGGCACATTTAGAACTCCTCCCAATCGTGACGGAAGGACTAAGAAACAAAGGGAAGGAAGACACATTGGTTCTTGCTGGTGGCATAATACCTGAGGACGATATACCAGCTATAAAACAAATGGGGGTAAAAGAGGTTTTTGGCCCTGGCACCTCAACTAGCGACATCATAAATTATATCAGGCAGGAATTAGCCGCCAAATAAGAAATATTCAGCTGAGGAACTCGTCTCATGCCTTAGTGAGCAACACCAACCAGCCGAGTCAAATCTTCAATCCCTTCTTGCTTCATGAAATCTTTTATCCCCTGCAAGACTGCAAGCGATACTCCAGGATTCGTTAGATTGGCTGTGCCAATCTGTACTGCGCTAGCCCCAGCCATAATGAATTCCAAGGCATCCCTAGCACAACTAATGCCACCACAACCTATCACTGGAATGTGAATATTCCTCGTTACTTCGTAGACCGCATAAAGAGCTATAGGTTTGATAGCAGGGCCAGATAGCCCACCAATAATATTCCCCAGGCAAGGTCTTCTTTCGCTTATGTCAATTGCCATTCCCTTCACCGTGTTAATCAAAGATACGGCATCAGCCCCAGCTCCTTCTACTGCCAAGGCAATTTCCCCAATATCGGTTACGCTAGGGCTTAGCTTGACCATAAGCGGTAAGCTAGTCGCAGCCTTGACTGCCGAGGTCAGCTCAGCAGCAAGTTTGGCATTTACCCCAAATTCCATTCCCCCTCCCAAGATATTGGGGCAACTGATATTCAGCTCGATACCGCTTACTCCGGCGACACCTTCTAATTTACGCACCACTTGAATATACTCATCAAAGGTTTCTCCAGCAACATTGACGATGACTGGTACTCGCCAACTTGCCCATATGGATGCCTTGTCCTTGATTAGGGCATCAACACCTATATTCTCCAGACCTACAGAATTAAGCAAGCCAGAGGTTGTTTCCACCATCCGTGGTTGAGGATTACCCTTCCTAGGCATGAGAGTAATGCCTTTACAAACTATGGCTCCTAGCTCTTGTATGTCAATAAGCCCATTATGCTCTGTCCCATAACCAAAAGTACCAGCAGCTACCATCACAGGGTTCTCCATGAGCAACCCCTTAGTGTGACGAGGAGCCAACTGAATACGCAGATTCGGCAAGGTCTCCATGCTTGATTATCTTCTTTTATTCTAGCAAATTTGCCCTTGAGACAATACCCCTTACATCATTAGCTATGCTAAAATTTACCTGATGGAGCGGATAGGTTATTCCATTCGCCCTATGAAGGACCCGGACATCCCCCACGTATCTGAGATTGACCGCGAGGCCTTCCCAGCAGAGTCCCTATTTCGCCCGTATAGTTCATACAGCCAGGAGATTCATAATTCACTAGCCCATTATATAGTAGCCTGTGCAAAGAAGAAGCCAAGTCAGGCAAATAGGCAGAAACCGCCTTGGTTGAGGCGCCTTTTTAGCCATCACCACAAGGGCTTAGCTGTGAGCAAGGAGCAAACCAGTCTCCCCAGCCGAGACTATATCCTTGGCTTTGCCGGCTTATGGATTATGTTAACCGAAGCGCACATCATAGCTATAGCTGTGAGGAATGATTATCGCCGAATCGGAATAGGTGAGGGATTACTTATTTCAGTTATCGAGCTGGCTACTCAACTAAATGCCAACGTGGTTACCTTGGAGGTGCGTGCTTCTAATAAGGCAGCACAGGCGCTTTATACCAAGTATGGATTTCATGTAGTGGGCAGGCGCCCCAGATATTATTCGGATAACTGGGAAGATGCCGTGCTTATGAGCACGGATAGTATTACCTCAGCTTCTTTCCAAGTCCATCTCCAAGGATTAAGACAAGCCCATAGCCAAAAGCAGGAGATTGGCCAACTAGTCTAATTGGTAGATTCCAAAAATGATTTGGTTGTTTATCTCTCCATTTTCCAAGAGCTGGCGAAAATCTTGGTTTTGTTATCTTTTATATCTCCACACTGTTCCCTGAGGAGCATCTTCAAGAGTTATTCCCGAATCGGCTAACCCTTTCCTAATTTTGTCGGCGAGCTGCCATTGCTGATTCTGACGTAAGTCATCTCTCACAGATACCAATAGATTAATGAATATCTCTGGGTCAAGTATTGGTTTTGTCTTTTCTTTGAAAGTAAGGCCCAAAATACCCGCTAGCTTTAATAGCGTATGCTGCAATTCAGCTATATTCATGCTTTGCTCAGCGCCTCGATTGATTTCTCTTGCCAGTTCGAACAAAACCGCTAATGCCTGAGCAGTATTGAAGTCATCATCCATAACCTCGATAAACTTCTGCTCGAAGGGCTCGGCGTTGAGCTTGGCGACTCCCTCACCTTCTTTATCTTTTTGTTCCAATGCCAAATGTAGTCTTTCTACACCTCTTTCGCTTGCCGCCAGAGCTTCCCTATCATAAACGAGCGGGTTTCTATAGTGCGAGCTAAGAATGAAAAGGCGAATGGCGTCAGAGCTAAAATCATTTAGTGCATCTTTAACACTTACCAAATTACCTACCGATTTACTCATTTTTTGCTCGCCTTGTTCTACTAGACCATTATGTAGCCAGTATCGCGCGAACGGAACCACGTCGGTAAAGCTTTCTGATTGAGTTATCTCATTTTCATGATGCGGAAAAATAAGGTCCTGTCCACCACCGTGGATATCAATACTATCGCCGAGATACTTTAGTGACATGGCGCTGCATTCTATATGCCATCCCGGCCTACCTTGCCCCCAGGGGCTCTCCCAGAAAGGTTCTCCTGACTTTGATGCTTTCCACAAAGCAAAATCTAGCGGATATTCCTTTTCTTCTTCATAGGTACTCGCTTTGGAGATCATCTCCGACAGATTCCGGTGGCTTAGCTTGCCATAGCTGGGGAAACTTCTGACGCGGAAGTAAACACTTCCATGCGACTCATAAGCATAACCTTTGTTAAGCAGGCCTTGTATCACTTCAATAATTTTTGGTATTTCCTCGGTTGCCTTGGGATATACGTCAGCCCGCTCTATGTTCAATGCATCCATATCAATGAAATACTGGTCAATGTATTTGTTGGTCAGTTCTGATGGCAACACTCCTAACTGACTGGCACGCTCTATAATCTTGTCTTCGATGTCAGTGAAGTTCTGCACATGCTTGACCTTATAACCCTTGAATCTCAGATAGCGTTTAATTACATCAAATACTATGTAACTCATGGCATGCCCGATATGGCATTCATCATAAGCGGTAATCCCGCAAACATACATGGTCACCACTTCGCCGCGGGGGCGAAAATCTTCCTTTTGTCCCGACAGAGTATTAAATACCCTCATATCTGCCCTCATTGATGACTATCATTGGCGGCTGGTGTATTGTAGCAAATACTGCCTTAGCATGTTCAGCGCTGCTTCAGCAGCGTCTCGCTTGTTTTCCTCTCGATTGCCAGAAAAGATGTGTTTTTGACTTAACCTACTCTCCTTAGCCGCTAAGCCAGTATAAAATAACCCCACAGGTTTGCCAGGACTAGCACCCGAAGGTCCAGCAATCCCAGTATCGGAAATGCATATATCCACACCTAGTAGCCTCCTGCCACCTTCAGCCATCTCTATAGCTGTTTGCTCGCTAACTGCTCCGTAATTTGCTGTAGTCTCTCTTTTCACGCCCAAAACGTCTATTTTTATCTCATTGCTATAAGCCACTACAGAGCCTCTAAAATAGTCAGAACTGCCTGGCATATTGGTTAACCTATCGGCTATTCTACCGCCAGTGGCTGATTCAGCCGTGCCTATAGTCACCGGTTTGCCTGTTTTGGCTTGGTATCCTCTTAATAGCCCAGCGATTTCTCTTTCCGGTCTTGCCATCTACGTTATTCTAGCAAATTTGAAAGGGAATGAGTTCGAGCTGGGAAATACTCAGCCACAAGTTCGGGAACTGCAAGGAATGGCGATTACCTTAAAGCAAGTGCCTTTTCAAGCTCATTCATGTCCGGTTTAATAGTAATCTCCCTTTTGCCTACCGCCTTCCGAGCGCTCTCAATGTCCTTTAAGCCATTGCCCGTGCATATGATGACGACTCCATCCTCTTCCGCAATAATACCCTCTTTTCTTGCTTTGATGAGTCCTGCCATTGGAGCTGCTCCAGCAGGCTCGCTGAAAACTCCTGTGCTCCTTGCCATTAGTTCCATAGCGGCTAGAATTTCATCATCGCTAACATAAACCATAGTTCCTTCGGAATCTTTAACGGCATTCAACGCTTTCTTCCAATTTCTTGGCTCTCCAACGGCTATGCTATCGGCCAGCGTTCTGGGTATCACCGGTCTAATCTCGCTATCTGCCTTATATGCATCGTATATCGGTTTGCATCCCTCTGCTTGAACACCTAACATTTTGGGTAGTTTATTTATCAAATTTAGCTTCTTAAATTCGAAATATGCTTTGTAAACACCCGCAATTGAGCAACCATCGCCAACAGATATAACAACCCAATCAGGAACTCTCCAGTCCAATTGCTCAATTATCTCGAAACCGGCCGTTTTCTTTCCCTCAATAAGATAAGGATTAATTGCACAGTTTCGATTGTACCAGTTCCACCTTTTTGCCGCTTCATTGCACAGGTAATATGCCTCATCATATGTTCCTTCAACCAGTATTACATTTGCACCATAGACCAGAAGTTGGATGATTTTTGCCTTTGGAGCATTTGCGGGAACAAATATGTATGAGGTTAGCTTGGCACAAGCGGCAAAGCCGGCAAGGGAGGAGGCTGCATTTCCCGTTGAAGCGCAAGCGATGGTGTTTTGCTCAAGGTCCAATGCCTTTGCTACCGCTATAGCACTAGCTCTGTCCTTGAACGAACCCGTTGGATTTCTACCATCGTCTTTCAGATAGAGATTCTTGATTCCTAGCTGTTTCCCTGCTCTCTCCGCCCTGAACATAGGAGTCCACCCTACTGGAAGGGGCTGGACATTTTTCCTGTTCTCTATAGGAAGTAAATCGAAATACTTCCATAACGAATATTCCCCGGTATCAAAATATGCCCGATTGATTCTTGATGCTAAAGCTTCATAGTCGTATACAATATCCAATATCCCCTTGATACCACATTCAGGACATGTATACATTGCCTCTTTCTGGTCATATTCTCTTCCGCAGTTGACGCACTTTAGATACTTAATTCTTCCCAACATTCACCTCCTCCCTTTAAACTCTCTGACTTTAGAGCTAGCATCCCAATCTACGCAGCTTGGCACTCAGAAGCCTTCGCTCATTTTAGCAGAGTTGCACAGAGAGAGTGAGTCCTCATGTTATAATTTGACATACAGATGGCTGAATTGACCGATGTGATAACTTTTCTTGGCACCGCAGGTGCTAGATTCGTAGTTGCTCATCAGTTTCTTGCTTCCGGTGGTGCGTGGCTCAGCTTCGGCAATACGCAAATACTTTTCGACCCCGGCCCTGGCTGTTTGGTTCAGGCTACTAAAAGAAAATTTGACCCTTCCAAACTGGAGGCCATCATTCTGTCCCATAAGCATCTGGATCACAGCGGAGATATCAATGTCATGATTGAAGCTATGGCTGATGGTGGCAGGAAAAAGAAAGGCGTAGTTTTTGCTCCCACCGATGCCCTGGAGCAAGACCCTGTTATCCTGTATTACTTGAGGCCCTACCTTGAAAACATAGAGGTGTTGAGTGAAGGCGGTTGCTACAAAGTTGGCGATATCTCCTTCGAGACGCCGATTAGACACAGGCATGGAGTGGAAACGTATGGCTTCATCTTCCGAACTCCACGGCATACCTTCTCCTGGATTACTGATACCATGTATTTCGATGAGCTGCCTAGATACTATATGGGAGAGCTGTTGATTATCAACGTAGTTATGTTATCCCCGAAAGCTCTCGTTGACCATCTGTCTCTTCCTGAAGCCGAGGAAATAATTAAGCAAATAAAGCCAAAGAAAGCTATACTTACCCACTTTGGCATGACTATGTGGCGAGCTAAGCCCTGGGAGTTAGCCCAGAAATTAACTGAAGAAACTGGGATTTCAGTTGTTGCTGCCAGGGATGGTATGAGATTCGATTTAGCCCAGTTACAGTAGCAAGGAACCTCCTGGCAACGACATATTTTCCCAAAGAGTTGCCCCTCAAGTATCGTCTGCGCTGGAGCGTTTCACTTCCGTGTTCGGGATGGGAACGGGTGGTTCCACTCCGCTCGAGTCACCAAGAAGTTCCTCTGCGTGGATAGTATAATATCTTAGCGGGTAGATATTCAAGCTCATGGTGAGGAAATGGAGAATAAGCCATTGAGAAAATATTATATTGGCTGTAGTGGCTGGCATTATGACCACTGGCGTGCTCTATATTACCCCGAAGGATTGCCGAAATCTAAGTGGCTGCAATTCTATGCTAAGGAATTCAGTACCGTAGAGCTTAATAACAGTTTTTACCACCTGCCTTCTGAGAAGGCTTTTATTACCTGGTGGGAATCTACACCGGATAACTTCCTCTTTGCTGTCAAGGTAAGCCGCTTTATTACCCATATAAAAAGGCTGAGAAACTTAGACTCAGCACTAGAAAATTTCCTGTCACGAGCTTGTTTGCTTAAAGGCAAATTGGGCCCCCTCCTATACCAACTACCACCGAATATGAAGCGCAACGATGAGGTGCTGGAAAACTTCCTGTCTTCATTGCCTCAAGAGTATCAGCACGTCTTTGAATTTCGCCATGCGTCCTGGATTGATGACTCCGTCTTTCGCATTTTGCAGCAACACAACGCTGGCTTGTGTGTTTTTGATATGCCCGGCTTTACCTGTCCGCTTGTGGCCACCACTGATTTTGCCTATATCCGCTTCCATGGCAGTCAAGGTCTATATTCAAGTTGCTACTCCGATGACGAGCTTTCCCAGTGGGCACAAAGAATTGTTGAACTAGATGAAAAGGTCAAAGCTGTTCATATTTACTTCAACAACGATGCCGAAGCCTTTGCCGTAAGAAACGCCTTGAGCCTGAGAGAGTTTATAAATATTGCTTGACTTTTTGAGCCAGTACCAAGGTTATTCCCTTCGTTTGGCTA
>CAZJGF010000021.1:0-18707 GCA_964545665.1 uncultured Dehalococcoidales bacterium | reverse complement strand
ATGTTGCCAGCGTTTAGTCTCACAGTATCAGATGCCGGATGCAAGGTGAGCGTCTTGACAAACCTATTGCTCCATATTTACAATTACTGCGCTAGGAATTGGGCGGGATATGAAAGCTTATATGGCCTCTCATGTATACTATTTTGGTTTCTACTTTTGGCGCACGAAATGCGCTTGGGAGGCTTTTGGAATGGAAGCGTAACAACCAAGAGAGAAGTGGAAAAGCTGAAGAAATCCTCCCAAGCGGGAGGATTTCTTGTTTTAGGAAACCGAAAGGGGGTGACGGATGTAAAGCGAGGATTCTCATATCAGGGCATATTTTGGCAAGGAAGAAATAGAAGGAGGTCTAAGTGACAAAGAAAGGAACGTTGCAGGCAGTTATTGGGGCTGGCATGATACTGGTCTTAGCTATAGCTCTGACTCTAGTAGGCTGTGCTCCAAAGCCGGCAGAAACGATAAAGATAGGTCATCTAGTTCCACTTACCGGTGACCTAAGCTTCATTGGGGAGCCGTTTGCCAATGCTGGCGTTTTGGCCGTTGAGGACATAAATGCGGCTGGGGGGGTTTTGGGCAAAGATATTGAAGTGATTGTTGAGGATACGGCAACCGATGCGAAAACCGCCGTAGATGCTATGGAAAAACTGATCAAAATCGACAAGGTTGAAGCTGTAGTAGGGGGAGTGACGTCCTTTGTTTCATTGGCAACCTATGAGAAACTTGCTTTGAACAAGGTGCCGATGATATCGCCCTCGGCGACTGCCGCCGAGCTCACAGATATAGAGGATGATGATTTCTTCTTCCGAACTAGCCCTGCTGATACCCTTCAAGCTGCTGCCATAGCTATCTTAGCCTGGGAGAAAGGGTATAGGACGGCAAATGTCATCTGCAGAGATGATGCCTATGGAAGAGGTTTAGGGGGGATCTTCACCAAAAAATTTGAAGAGCTAGGTGGAGAGGTCTTGGTAACCGTTATCTACGATGCTAAAGCTCCTGACTTTTCGGGGTATGTCACCGAGGTTTCCAGTGAACCGGCAGATGTTATCCAAGTAAACGCGCTTATGGAGGATGGATGCCGGTTGTTCAAGAAGTTTCATGATATGGGTGTAACGGAAGATTTTGAGTTCCTTGTTTGTGAGGGCGTTCAGGACCCGGGAATTCCACAGGAAGTCGGAGCTGACATCATGGCAGGAGTAGGAGGAGCTACCCCGTATCCTGCAGAGTCAGGAACATTCCCTGCCGATTTTGAGGCGAGGTTCGGCGAGCCGCCTTTTGCTTACGAAGCCAATGTCTATGACAGTTTTGTTCTGATAGCGTTAGCAATTGAGAAGGCTGGCGTATACGATGGCACGGCGATAAGGGATAATTTGCGGGCGGTGGCCAATCCGCCAGGTGTGGAAGTCACTGATGTGGCTGAGGCGCTTAGATTGGTAAGAGAAGGAACGGATATTGACTACCAAGGAGCCGGTGGGCGAATAACCTTTGATGGATTCGGAGACGTCTTCATGAAAGCGGCGAGAGTCTGGGAATACGATAAGGAGGGAAATTTTAGCTATATCAGAGAAATAGAAGTCTCCTGAGGTCTGAGCTTTCAGCCGGAGAACAAAACAGAGGCTCTTGGGAAGGGCTTCGCAAAGAAGTAGACGTGATTGATTATGTTATTACGGGAATTACGAGCGGTTGTGTTATTGCTCTGGGGGCTATAGGATTAACCTTAACCTTTGGAATCTTAAGGTTTGCTAACCTCTCGCATGGCGACTTGGTAGCTGTGTGCGCTTACCTGGGGCTTGCCTGCGAGAGGTTTCTGAATAATATCTTCCTGGCTGCGATTGGTGCCATAATTGGAGGTTCGCTTATAGGGCTCAGCTTTGAAAAAGTAGTTTGGCGCCCCTTAAGAAAAAAGGGTGGAAGTCTGGTTGCCATGCTTATCGTCTCAGTAGGCATCGCTATAGCCTCAAGGCATGTGTTGATGGCGATAGCTGGGCCGGGGCTTTATTTTTATGACATTTCGGCCAAAATCTTTCACCTTGGCGACGTAAGGATTAGCTCAGTTCAAATTTCAGTTGTTGCCGCCGCAGTTGTTGCCATGCTGTTTCTTTACTATATTCTGCAGAAAACAAAATTGGGCAAGGCTATGAGAGCTACTTCAGATGAACCAGCTCTGGCTAAGGTTTCTGGGATAGACGTGAATAGGGTAATAGACTGGATGTGGATAATTGGCATGGGTCTGGCGGGACTGGCTGGATTTCTCTATGGGCTGCAGACCTCTCTAAGACCTGATATGGGTTTTCACTTGTTACTTCCCATGTTCGCTGCGGTTATACTGGGGGGAATTGGAAATCCATATGGCGCCATGTTGGGGGGGTTAACCATCGGTCTTGCTCAAGACATAAGCTTAATTGTTTTGCCCTCCCAGTATAAGATAGCAGTGAGCTTTATAGTGATGATAATTGTGCTCATATTTAGACCGAGGGGAATAATGGGGAAGGTTACTTAGTATTAAGAAGCTCCCACAAGATCCGAAGACTTCTGAGGGATTTGCTTAATGGAAACAGTATTGCCTTATGCAGCAACAGTGCTTATTCTAGTGGGGATATATGCCCTCTTTGCCCTAGGGTTAAACATTCAGTGGGGATTTGGCGGGCTGATAAATTTTGGTCATGTAGCCTTTATGGCTATTGGGGCTTACGCTATGGTTATACTGAACCTATATGGAGTGCCGTTGGCTTTAGCCATTTTGGCAGGTCTAGCAATTGCTGGGAGTATAGGTGCCCTGCTAACAATACCTGCTTTAAGGCTCAGGGCCGATTATCTGGCTATAGTCACTATCGGATTCGCCGAGATATTGCGGTACTTCTTGCTTAATGAGGGGTGGCTCACTGGAGGCGCAGGAGGACTCATAGGTTTTTCTCGACCTTTAGAAAGCATTGTACCAGCTGAGCACTATGATTTGTTTCTCTTAGGATTCATATGGGGAGCGCTACTAATAGCCTTGGCTGCTTTGCAGAGACTGGCGAAATCCCCCTGGGGCAGAGTATTGAAATCCATAAGGGAAGATGAGGATGTGGCTAAGGTGCTGGGGAAGAATGTTTCCAGCTATAAAATGCAGGCCTTCTTGCTCGGCTCAATTCTGGCTGGCTTCGCCGGAATGATGATGGCTTTCTATCACAGCTATGTGAATCCATATTACTATTATCCTATAGAGACTTTCTATGCCTGGATAATTGTCATACTGGGTGGGAGTGCTAACTATTCGGGGACCATATTAGGTGCCTTAGTACTATGGATTTTCCTCAGTGGGACGAGATTCTTGAGTCCTCTTGTCCCTTTGTCCGATTTCACTTTTGCAGCGTTGAGAATGGCGCTTATAGGTGTTCTGCTAGTTGTCCTTATGCTTTATCGGCCTCAGGGAATCTTGGGGAATAGAAGGGAGCTAACTTTTTGAATCGGAGAGATAGGATGGATAGACTTGCGCTTTCAGTCCAGAACCTCACTAGAACCTTTGGCGGATTAAGAGCAGTGGACAAGTGCCATCTTGATGTAAGGAAGGGAGTAATAGCTGGCCTTATAGGACCGAATGGAGCGGGAAAAACCACCTTGTTTGAAGTTCTGTCTGGTCTAATAGCTCCCGATTCAGGGAGGATATTTCTAGAGGGATGGGAGATTACCCATTTGCCGGCCCATAAAAGAGTTAGCCTTGGGCTAGGGAGGACATTTCAGATAACTCGCTCCTTAAGAAAATTGCAGGTGCTAGATAACTTAAAACTTGCCGCCCAATCGCAGTTAGGTGAAGATGTGGCAAATGTTTGGTTCAGACCGCGGGCAGTGGGAGAACAAGAACAGCTGATCGAGGACAAAGCAGTGGAAATGCTTAAATTCCTAAATCTCTATGAGCTAAGGTATGAGTATGCCGGGAATCTCTCCGGTGGTCAGAAAAAACTCCTTGAAATTGGGAGGATGCTTATGCTTGATCCCAAGCTCATTCTGATGGACGAGCCTTTAGCAGGAGTAAATCCATCCTTGGGTGGTGAAATAAATGAGCATGTTAGGAGGCTAAAGCAAAAGGGTTTGACTATACTGATAATTGAGCATAACGTGAAGAGCATTATGAGCATTAGCGACGTGGTTTACGTGATGAATGAAGGGAAAATAATAGCCCAAGGCGCTCCCGAGTCCATAAGAAAAGATGAAAAGGTGATTGAAGCGTATTTAGGAGCGAGGTGATTTCGTTGCCTGAGGTTTTGCTTGAATTAAAGGATCTGCATGGCGGATATGGTGAGGTCAAAGTCTTAAATGGGGTTGATATCTTCGTGAGAGACGGCGAGATAGTTTCTGTCGTGGGTCCTAATGGAAGTGGAAAATCGACCATGATGAAAACGATCTTTGGGCTTCTTAGACCAGAAAGAGGAGAGATTGTTTATCAGGGGGAAGACATAACCATGTTAGAGCCGTTTGAGATTATCAGACGGGGAATTTGTTATGTTCCGCAAGAGAACAATGTATTTCCTTCCTTAACGGTGGAGGAAAATCTGGAGATGGGTGCCTATATTCTTAATTTGTCCCAAGAGATCAAGAAAAACAAAGAAAGGGTTTATGAGCTGTTCCCTTCTGTTAAGGAGAGAGCGAAATCGCCGGTGAGGACATTGAGTGGAGGCATGCGTCAGATGATTGCCTTTGGAAGAGCACTTATGTTACAACCCAAGCTCCTTCTTCTGGATGAGCCCTCGGCTGGTCTAGCTCCTAGATTGGTTAAGGATATAATGACTAAGTTAGAGGAGATAAATGGGCAAGGCGCGGCTTTACTGATTATTGAACAGAATGTTCGAAGAGCTCTCGAACTATGCCATCGTGGTTATGTGCTTGACGTGGGCAAGACCTTGATGGAAGGCCCGGGTAGAGAGCTTCTAACAAATGGACAGATTCAAGAGATATATATGGGTGAAAGCTAAGGTTCTGTATCTGTTGAAGTTATGAAGGCATCCCGCAAGCTATTGACAATTGCAGACTTGCTGTGTAACAATATTTGAAATTGAATATGGGAAAGGCTGAGAACAGGACTAGTACAGCTTAGGGCGGAGTTCAGAGAGTCGGGTTAGGTGTGAGCCGATACTTGCGCCAGGCTGGAATGGACCTGGGAGCTGCAAACCGAAAGGCTATCACGCTGAGTAGGCTTTGCCGCAGGGGCAGCGTTATCAGAGTCCAGGGTATCGCTAATATTAGCTGTACCTGAAAAGAGATGGTCAGAAAAGACCGAAATAGGGTGGCACCGCGAAGATTAAGCCTCTCGCCCCTTGGCGAGAGGCTTTTTATTGGAGGTGTAATCATGATCATTATATTGCGAATCTGGCGCCGGCCCAGCGGCGCCGAAATTTCTAAGTATGGAAAAGTAACCGCAAAAAGCCCCAACTTCGGATTTTAATCCAAATTTAAATATAAGGAGGAAAAAGATGGAGACAGCGTTTGTATTGATAGATGTAGAGAGTGGGAAAGTCCCGGAGGTGGTTAATGAGCTGAATAAGCTTCCTCAGTTAACCGAGATCTATTCCATTGCTGGTGAGCACGATATACTGGCTAAACTCAGACTCGCCGATATTAAATCTTTAGGGGAGGTGGTTCCCAAAAAGATACAGAAAATAGCTGGTATTAAACATACAGTGACCCTCTTGACTTTCGAAACATATAAATACGTAAACTTCGACCTCGCTGCTGGGCATAAATTGGAAGAAAAGTAAATAGATTTAGAAAGGGAGAATTTAGAAATGAAAGGACAAGACGAAACAATAAAAAGGGTAATGCGTAAGCTCACTTTGAAGGAAGAGTTGACTGAGGAGGAGATCAGGGGAGTGATTTTGGGAATCAAGGATGATAAGGTCTCCTCAGTGCAAATCGGTGGTTTCCAAGTTGCTCTTCTTATGAAAGGGCAGACAGTAACCGAGATAGCTGCGATTGCTAATGCAATGCGCGATGTAGCCATTCCTTTGAGGCCAAAGATTCAAGGAGAGCTAGTGGATACCTGTGGGACTGGAGGGGGATTGCCCACCTTTAATATCTCGACAGCAACTGCGATTTTAGCTGCTGCTGGTGGAGTTAAAGTAGCCAAGCACGGCTCACGTTCCATCTCACATCTATCTGGTAGCGCTGATGCTTTTGAAGCATTAGGTGTAAATATCGAGCTCACCCCCGAGCAGGCTGAAGAATTGATTGAGAGAGTGGGCATTGCCTTTGTTAACGCTGGACTATTCCACCCGGTAATGGGTAAGGTTTGGGGCCCAGAAAGCGAGTTGGGCATCAAGACCATTTTCTTTACCATCATTGGACCACTCATCAATCCGGCCCGAGCCCGATGCCATATCAATGGTGTATACCGGCCGGAGCTGGTTCGCAAGATAGCAGAGGTCTGGGCAAGGTTGGATCACAAGCATATTTTGGTAGCACACGGGCTGGATGGCTTGGATGAACTCTCTATTCTTGGGGAGAGCCTTATTGCTGAAGTGAGAGACGGAGAGGTCACCGAATATACCATTACTCCTGAGGAATTGGGACTAAAAAGGTGTAAGATTGATGACATTGCCCCGGGTGACCCCAAATACAATGCGAAGACAGTCCGTGAGGTCTTTGAAGGCAAAGAGAGAGGGCCAAAGCGTGATGTAGTTGTTCTCAATGCTGCCGGTGCATTTGTTGTTGCAGAAAAGGTGCCAAACTTAAAGGAAGGAGTCGAGTACGCCCAGAAAATCATTGATGAGGGCAAAGCGGCGAAGAAGCTAGATGAACTGGTTGAAGTTTCCCAGAAGATGTAAAGAGAGAAAAAATATGATAAAAGTTGTTAGTTCTTGATCTTCCTTGAACTTCGTTACTTGCGGGCCTTGTGTAAAGGGAGGAACTTAGGAAAGGGGAAAACTGAAAAAGCAGGGTGAGAATGAAACTTACACAAGTAATTAAAAGGGCAAAAAAAGAGGGTAGGGTCCCTTTAATTGCTGAGATAAAATTACGCTCACCGAAAGATGGTGATTTATTAAAGGATAGGGATCCTGTGCAAATTGCTGATGAGTATATCTGCGGCGGAGCTTGTGCAGTTTCAGTAGTGACGGAGCCATTGCACTTTGGCGGAGATATGGTGACACTGAAGAAAATTGCGTCAAGCGTTAAAGTACCCGTTTTAAGAAAGGATTTTATTAAAAGGAAAGACCAGATCCTGGAGTGTAAGCAATTAGGAGTGGAAGCAGTGCTCTTGATCTCAGCTATGTTGTCTAAGGAGAAATTAGCCGACCTAAACGAATATGCTCATTATCTGGGAATGGAGACGGTGGTTGAAATTCATACACGAGAAGAATTGAAAAATCTAAAAGGGTTGCCTTTGGATATGGTTGGCATAAATAACAAGGACATCTTAGACTTGGAAAGAGGGGAAGACCAAATTATTCCCACTCAAAAGCTTGCTCCGCTTCTGCCAGAAGGAGTGATAGTGATAAGCGAAAGTGGGATAAGGAATAAAGAAGACGTAAGGAAGGTGCTCGCTCGTGGTGCTGATGCCATCTTGGTGGGAACTGCTTTTATGGTTTCAAAAGAACCCGTAGCAACTGTAGCAAGCTTCGTTCATATCTTAGAAGGGGCGAATGGCTAAGGTTATAATATGCGGTACTAGAAAAAAAGAGGATGTAGACCTTTTGGTTGAGGCTGGGGTCGATGGTATCGGCCTCATTACTGAAGTTCGGCAAAGTATCCCCTGTAACTTGAGTAGGACTCAAGCCAGAGAACTTAGCTGCCTTATTCCCCCTCTTATCTCCAGTGTTCTAATAGAAACTGAGGAAAGGGTAGATGAAATATGCCATATGAAGGAGGAAGTCTCCCCTGATATTTTACAGCTACACGGCTTCAATAATCCTGAAGACGTGGCCACTTTAAAGAAAAGGCTAAAGACAAGAATAATCAAGGTGCTCCACTTCCAAGGTGACAAGATGGCTGAAGGAAATGACCCTGTCGGGTATGCCAGAGAATGTATAGCTGCTGGAGCTGATGCCATCCTAGTGGATAGCTATCAAGTAGATAAGGCTGGGGCTACCGGAAGGATGATGCCATTGAGCATAGCCAGAGAGATAAGGGATAAGATATATCCCACTCCCCTTATCCTGGCGGGAGGGCTCCGCCTTGATAATGTATCTAACGCCATAGATAAGGTTGAGCCCTATGCAGTAGATGTATTTTCGGGGGTAATTTCCGGTGGGTATTTGGATGAGGGCAAAGTAAGGCAATTCATAGCTAAAGTTCATTCCAAGTAAAATGGAGGTGTATGGTGCTACCTGATAATAAAGGCTACTTTGGAGACTATGGTGGACGGTTTGTGCCTGAAACGCTGGTACCAGCTTTAAACGACCTGGATGCGGCTTATAATGAGGCAAAGCATGACCCATCTTTCTGGGCTGAATTCGATTCCTTGTCTCGGGATTACTCAGGAAGGCCAACACCTCTTTACTTCGCTGAAAGGCTCACCAAGCACTGCGGAGGTGCTCAAATTTTCCTTAAAAGGGAAGACTTAGCTCATACTGGAGCGCATAAGATAAATAATGCTCTAGGGCAAGGTCTTTTAGCTTGCAGAATGGCAAAGCGAAGAATTCTCGCCGAGACTGGTGCTGGGCAGCACGGAGTAGCCGCGGCTACTATATGTGCCAAGCTAGGGCTGGATTGCATCGTCTATATGGGAGAAGAGGATGTAAATCGTCAGTCACTTAATGTCTTCCGTATGAAACTATTGGGGGCAGAGGTGTGCCCTGTTTCGTCAGGTAGTAAAACCTTAAAGGATGCTATTAACGAAGCGATAAGAGACTGGGTAACCAATGTAAGAGATAGTTACTACCTTCTTGGCTCAGTGGTAGGGCCTCATCCCTACCCCACAATGGTGCGTGATTTTCAGTCAATTATAGGCAAGGAAACAAAACAACAGATCTTGGAAAAATGCGGTCGCTTAGCTGATTATATAATTGCCTGCGTAGGTGGAGGGAGCAACGCTATTGGAATTTTTCATCCCTTCGTGGATGATAAGGATGTAAAGTTCATTGGGGTAGAGGCGGCAGGAAGAGGGCTTAACACTGGTCAGCACGCCGCCTCCCTAGTTGCAGGCAGAGCAGGAGTACTCCATGGGACAAAATCCTATGTTCTGCAGGATGACGCTGGGCAGATTTGCCAGACGCACAGCATTGCTCCCGGGCTGGATTACCCCGGGGTAGGGCCCGAGCACAGCTACTATAAAGCCGTGGGGAGAGCTAATTATGTTGCTGTGGACGATAACATGGCATTAGAGGCTTTTCAGCTCCTTTGTCAAACTGAGGGCATTATCCCGGCGCTCGAGCCAGCGCATGCTGTAGCCTACGCTGCTAAAATGGCGAGCTCTTTGGATAAGGAGCAAATCATCGTTGTTAACCTTTCTGGTCGAGGTGATAAAGATATTGACATTGTAGCTAAAGCGTTGGGAGTAAGACTATGAGTCGCATTGCCTCTGTTTTTGCCAAACCAAATTATACGGCTTTTATTCCTTATATCACTGTAGGTTATCCCAGTATCGAAGCAACCTTAAAAGTAGTTCCCATTCTTGCGAACAGTGGCAGCGATCTAGTAGAACTAGGTATTCCTTTTTCTGACCCTGTGGCTGATGGCGTGACCATACAGAAATCAAGCTTTCATGCCTTACAAAACGGGGTTACTCCGAAAGTTTGCCTCGAAGTAGCCCAAGAATTAAATCAGAGAGTTAAGGTCCCCTTGGTATTTATGAGCTATTTCAATCCAATTTTCAACTATGGTCTGGAGAAATTTTGTGATGCTTGCGCCAATTCTGGAATTGATGGCTTGATTATTCCTGACCTCTCTCTTGAGGAAGGCTGTGAATTAGAGATCATCACACAAAATCACGGTATGGATCTCATTTATCTGTTGACTCCTACCAGCACTGAGGAGCGCATTCAGCTTATAGCCGAAAAATCTCGTGGCTTCATATATCTGGTTTCAGTAACTGGAGTCACCGGAGCCAGAGATGATTTACCCCTAGACTTAGAGGCATTTGTGACCAAGGTACGAAGAATGACTGATAAGCCCCTTTGTCTGGGATTTGGAATATCTACTCCGGAACAAGCTAGGCGAATACAGAGAATAGTTAACGGGGTAATTGTGGGTAGTCGCATCATTCAACTTATGGGCGAAGATAAATCTTTAAGCCTTGTTCAAGATTTTGCAAGACAGATGAGGGAGGCCCTGGAAAAATCATAGAGATTTCAGATTTTAGGAGGTTTTTTATTTTATTGAAGGAGGATTTGACTATGTTTATTGTATTGCGAATCTGGCGCCGGCCCAGCGGCGCCGAAATATCAAGAGTCAACAACAAGTAAACTGAAAAGAAAGGAGATTAAAAAATGGATAAGAGAACAAAGTTTACGCTCGATGAGGAAGAGATACCAAAATACTGGTACAACATCCTGGCTGACTTGCCTGAGCCACTGCCACCAGATTTGCATCCTGCCACCGGAAAGCCACTAGGCCCCGATGACCTAGCTCCTCTATTTCCCATGGAGTTGATCAAGCAGGAGGTGAGCACCGAGAGGTGGATTGAAGTTCCTGAGGAGGTGCAAGACGTCTACCGACTTTGGAGGCCGACGACGTTGTTTCGAGCGCATAGATTGGAGAAGGCCCTGGATACCCCGGCCAGGATTTTCTACAAATACGAGGGGACGAGTCCCCCTGGGAGTCACAAGCCTAACACCGCGGTGGCTCAGGCCTTCTACAATAAGCAAGAAGGGGTCAAGCGAATCACCACTGAGACTGGAGCCGGGCAATGGGGGAGTGCCTTGTCTTTTGGTGGTGCCTGTTTTGGCCTTGAGATTAAGGTATATATGGTCAGGATCAGCTACAACCAGAAACCGTATCGCCGCGTCATGATGGAGACCTGGGGAGCTAAATGCATCCCCAGTCCCAGTCCAGATACCAAGGCAGGGCGTGATATGCTGGCCAGAGACCCTGATTGTCCTGGTAGCTTGGGGCTAGCTATTAGTGAGGCGGTAGAGGATGCCGTGTCTCGTGATGACACTCACTATGCTTTGGGCAGTGTGCTTAACCATGTCCTGTTGCATCAAACTGTAAATGGGCTGGAGGCAAAAAAGCTGATGGAGAAGGCAGATGCCTATCCTGATATTATTGTAGGTTGCATTGGCGGCGGCTCAAACTTTGCCGGCCTGTTTTTACCCTTCGTCAAGGATAAAATCGACGGTACAAAGCCAGACCTGCGCATCATTAATGTAGAGCCAGCAAGCTGTCCCAGCGTGACCAAGGGACCCTATGCTTATGACTTTGGTGACGAAGCTGGACTTACTCCGCTGCTCAAAATGTACACCTTGGGGCATGGCTTTATTCCTCCTCCAATTCACGCTGGAGGTCTTCGCTATCATGGGATGGCACCCATCATATGTCATCTCTACAAGTTAGGGCTGGTTGAAGCTCGAGCTGAGCACCAGTTGGCTACTTTCCAGGCGGGGATAACCTTTGCTCGGACTGAGGGCATTATCAGCGCCCCGGAGCCGAACCATGCAATTAAGGTGGTGATTGATGAAGCTCTTAAATGCAAGGAATCTGGTGAGTCGAAGACCATCCTTCTGGCCCATAGCGGACATGGACATGTTGATATGGCCGCCTACGATGCCTATCTCTCAGGTAAGCTTCAAGACTATGAGTATCCTGATGAGAAAATAAAGGAGGCGCTAGCTCAACTTCCAAAGGTATGAGCCGCTTAGGCCAAACTGGAGGACATCCAGTTTGACTTTGAAGGTCTTGGCTGTGCTTATCCTGTTACGTACGTGGTGTGCCGGCTTAGCCGGCACACCACGCATAGCTCTAGAATGCAGAACAGCAAGCGAGCCTTGTTTTATATGATTGTATGCTTCTGAGGGCAAAGCTGGATAACGCTTAGTATCTCAACAGACTCTGCGTGAAGCCTACAGCCGGCTATATGTCGCTGTATGATATATTGACAAGATGGCAAGAAAGTAATTTAATCAAAGCTGTTTTGGATAAGACTTAAGTAATTAGAACCTTGAAAGCGAGGGGAGAATGAAACACGAAGATATTTTCGAACGGTTAAAGAAGCTGGTTGTGGAGCTATTGGAGGTTGAGGAGGGTAAGGTGGTGTCTAAAGCATCCTTTGTCGATGACTTCGCTGCTGATAGCCTGGACTTCATAGAGTTAATTACAGCGGTGGAGGAAGCCTTTGGAATTGAGATCCCGGATGAAGATGCTAGCAAAATGCAGACCGTTGAAGATGCAGTTAACTATATTGAATTGAAAAGCCGCAGTTAGTGTTCATATGAGGTTTGGCGGGGAGAAACTGAGGATTTGATATGGGCGGGAAATCAGTGAAGGTAGCCATAGATGCCATGGGCGGCGATTATGCCCCTCAAGAGATAGTCAAAGGGGCAATTCAGGCGGCTGAGAAGGATGAGGTTGAACTCATGTTGGTGGGTGGTGAGGAAGCTATCCAGCGGGAGCTAAAGGAATACGACGTTTCTAGCCTCCGTATTCGTGTGGTGAATGCTAGCGAGGTTATACGAGAAGAGGAATCTCCTGTAACCGCACTGCGTCAGAAGCCGGATGCCTCCGTGCTGGTAGCTATGCGATTGGTTAAGGAGGGAGCCGCTGATGCTGTAGTAAGCATGGGCTATACCGGTGCAGTTGTGGTGAGCGCAATTGAAATCCTGGGAAAGCTGGAAGGCATCAGGCGTCCGACTGCTGGTACATCTTTGCTTGAGCTTGCTCCCAACACAGTGGTGTTTGACTTGGGACCAAACGCTGATTGCCGGCCAGGCGACCTAATGAATTTTGCCGTTATAGGCTCTGTTGTTGCCCAGAAGATATTACACATCAGCAACCCCATGGTAGCTCTGCTCAGCAATGGGGCTGAGGAAGGAAAGGGAAACCTCCTGGTGAAGAGTGCTTATCCACTGTTTAAGAAAAGTCGCCTTAACTTTATCGGCAACATAGAGGGAAACGACATCCCTTTTGGCAGAGCAAATGTCATTGTTTGCGATGGATTTACCGGGAATATATTACTAAAATTTTGTGAGGGCCTGGGCGACTCAATCATTGAGCGGCTAAGGGTTACTCTGGATAAGCGCCTCCCGAAAGAAGAACTTGATGCTATTATCAGTGATTTGTTCGCTCTGACCCACATAGCTGACGTGGCTGGTGGGGGGATGATTTATGGCTTGAATGGAGTGGTCTGGATTGGGCATGGGCGCTCCAAGGCAGCTCAGATAGCTGAGTCTATACATCAGGTGAAGCTAGCTGTGGAGACTAACCTGCTGGAAGAAATAAGGTTAGAGCTGAGGAAGCTGTGATGAAGGTTCGAATTCTGGGGGCACATGCATTCGAGTCTGACAGAACAAGGTTCCTGTCAATATTGGTTGATGGAGTGCTGGCCTTAGATGCTGGTGGTCTTAGTTATAGCCTGCCCCTGGCGGCCCAGGAGAAGATAGAGGCCGTTCTGCTAACGCATTCACATGCAGACCACATTATTGGGTTGGCCAGCTTGTGCATGCATGCCTACGCTATTGGCGCTACTGTGGATGTCTACGCTATCAAGGATACTATTGATGCTGTAACAACCCATGTTTTTAATGACACGATCTACTCTGACTTTACTAGAATGCCATCGTCAGCGAAACCGACACTTCGATTTCATTCGGTGGAAGCATATAAACCACAGAATATTGCAGGTTATGACATACTTGCCTTTCCTGTCCATCACACCGCTCCTGCAGTGGGTTATCAGGTTACTTCACATGATGGAAAGCGCGTACTATACAGTGGGGATACAGGGCCGGGATTACATTCATGTTGGGAATACGTTCACCCAGACCTGCTTATCCTGGACTGTGCCGGCTCAAGCAGGTGGAATAGCCAGGCCGCTAAGGTAGGTCATATGACTCCCCAATTGCTGAAGCCAGAGCTAGTTGAATTCCGTAAGCAGAAGGGTTATATTCCTCCTGTCATTCTTGTTCATATGATTCCACTACCTAACTATGAGAAAGATATTGAAGAGGAAGTCAGCGAAGTGACTAAAGAGCTAGATGCCAGAATTACCCTGGGCTATGAGGGTATGGAGATAGAGGTCTAGGAGACGTGATTGGAGGTAGAAGGCATTCCTTGACAATGATAGTTAACCGCAAAACCTGCTATAATCCTCCCCGTCAAGGGAGAGGAACTCTATACAAAGTTATGGAGAGGAGTATAAAAAATAGTTTTGGAGGTGTGCCATGAAAGTTGCAGTACTTGTCGACAGTAGCTCTTGTATCACTAAGGAGGTGGCCGAGGCGTATAACCTTCGCGTCGTCCCCTTACATCTGGTGTGGGGTGGCAAGGAGTATGCCGATTGGGTAGATATGACCCCACAGGAATTCTATGCCCGGTTGAAGCCAGAGAAGGAGACCTGGCCCACTACTAGCGGCTCAGTTCAAGGGGAGTTCCTCAAGGCATTTGAAGAGTTGCAGGGCAAGGTTGATGGCGTGGCTGCCGTCACTCTCAGCCCCAACACTCCTTCGGCTGGCTACCAGTCAGCCATAATGGCAAAAGATATGGCTGAGGGCCTCGCCATCGAGGTTGTTGATTCTCATCGCACGGTGACAGCCGAGGGGCTGGTAGCCACTGCCGCTGCCCGAGCTGCCACCGCCGGCGCTAGCCTGGAAGAGGTAGTCAAAGCGGGCCAGAGCGTTATCCCCAAGACAAACGTCTTTTTCAACGTAGGCTCAATAGGCTATTTCCTGAAAGGTGGGCGCGTCGCCGAATCTGAGGTAGGAGCGAAGGAGGATAGCTATATTATCACCATTAGGGAAGATGGCAAGATTACGCCACTTGAGAAGCATCCCACCCAGGAAGAGGCACGTCGCCGCCTCAAGGACCTGGTGAAGGAGAAGGCGAGAAAAGACACCCCGCTTCATGTTGGGCTATTCCACGCCGCGGCCAGGGAGGAAGCCGAGGAATTCAAGAAGGAAATAGCGTCTGAATACAACTGTGCCGAGCTCTGGATAGGAGAAGCGTCTCCAGTGGTGGCAATTCACTTGAGCCCGGATACGCTGGGAATTGCTTTCTATAATGAGTAACTCAGGAGGTGTTCCATGCCGGTAACGGAAACAGAACTAGATGGACAGGACCTGAAGAGGGCGTTAGAAGCAGCTAAGGCGCAGTTGGAGCAGCATATAGATGAAGTCAACTCTCTGAACGTGTTCCCTGTTCCTGATGGTGATACTGGTATAAACATGTTCCTGACTATGGAGTCAGCAGTGGAAGCAGTGGAGAAGTCAGGGGATACCTCTGCGGCTGCTATCTCTGCTTTGGCAGCCAGAGGTGCTCTGCTGGGAGCCAGAGGCAACTCTGGTGTTATCCTCTCCCAAATCTTGAAAGGCATGGCCAAGGGAATAGGAGAAAGGACGTGCTTCTCCTCACTTGATTTGGCCAACGCGCTTCAGTTGGCCCGGGAGCAGGCATATAGAGTCCTGGCTAATCCGGTGGAGGGGACTATACTCACTGTCATCAGGGAAGCTTCTGAAGCAGCCTCCGAGACGGCTGGGAGGGGCGCCAGTTTTGCTCATACCATGATGTCTGTGGTGTCACGGGCAAAGGTGACGGTGAAGAGAACGCCGGAGATGCTTCCTGTGTTGAAAGAGGCTGGGGTGGTGGACGCTGGGGCCAAGGGATTGTACTATGTTTTTGAAGGCATGAAGGATTCTATCTGTAGAAAGTCGACGGGCCGCCGTGTTGCCAGGAGGTCCTCCTCTAAACGGCCCGCTGCCAGGGAAAAGGAAAGGGTCTATGGATTTGATGTTCAGTTTATGATACAGGGCGAAAACTTGCCTTTGGAAGAAATACGAGATACCGTGGTGGCATCTGGTGAGTGCCCCATAGTAGTTGGCGATGAGAACCTCATAAGGGTCCACGTCCATACTCTAAACCCTGACGATGTACTGAGCTATGCCCGCAGCAAAGGAACGTTGAGTGACGTGATAGTTGAGGACATGGACCTGCAGGTTCAGGAGGTAGACAACAGGAGAAGGGGGCATAGTCAGCAATGAGTGAGGTGACTAAAAGAAGAGTAGTTATCACCGGTGTTGGCGCTGTCACTCCTCTGGCAATTGGTGCTGAGCAATTCTGGCGGGCATTATGCCAGGGTAAGTCGGGAGCGGCCAGGATTACCAAGTTTGACGCGTCTGGTTTTAAGACGCAGATTGCTGCTGAGCTAAAGGATTTCCATCCTGAGGACTTCTTAGATAACAAAAAGATAAGGAGGACCGACCCTTTTATTCACTACGCGCTGGCGGCTACCCGCATGGCGCTGGATGATGCTGGACTCGTTATCAACAGCAGCAACGCTAACCGAGTAGGGATAGTAGTGGGCTCATGCGCTGGTGGCATGACTACCTATGAAAAAAACTTTCTCGCTCTTCGAGAGCAGGGGCCTGGCAGTGTCTCCCCTTTCTTTATCACCGGGTTTATAGGCAACATGGCAGCGGCGGAGGTCTCCATCGTCTTTGGCGCCAGGGGACCAAGCAGGTGTGTGGTTACTGCCTGTGCTACCGGGAGTGATTCTATTGGTGACGCTTTCAGGCTTATTCAATACGGCCAGGCGGATGGCGTGATTGCTGGGGGCAGCGATGCCTATATCCTCCCTGTGGGCATTGCGGGACTGGGTAAAATGGGAGCTATATCCTGCCGGAATGATGAGCCAGAAAAAGCCAGCCGTCCCTTTGATAGGGACCGTGATGGTTTTGTGATTGGAGAAGGTGCTGGGGTTTTAATTTTGGAGGAACTGGGGGTGGCTGTGAATAGAGGGGCTGAAATCTATGCTGAGCTTATAGGCTATGGCTCCAACATTGATGGTCACCACGTAACGGATCCTGATTGGGAGAATCAGGGCAAGTGTATTATGTTAGCTTTAGAAGATGCCGGTGTCTTGCCCGATGAAATTGATTATATTAACGCCCATGGCACTTCTACCAAGACCAATGATAGAGCCGAGACTAAAGCGATAAAGGCTGCGTTAGGGGAATACAGTGGAAAGGTGGCCATAAGCTCTAATAAATCCATGACTGGTCATCTTTTGGCGGGAGCGGGAGTGGTGGAGGCTATTTCTACTATTCTGACTATAAGGGAGGGGATAATCCCGCCTACCATAAATTATGAGACCCCAGACTCGGAGTGCGACTTAGACTATGTCCCCAATGTAGCTAGGAAAGCAGAGGTTAACATAGCCATCTCGAATTCCTTCGGTTTTGGTGGCTTCAACGCTGTGCTTGTTTTCAGAAAGTTCACGGAGTAGCCCATATCGCCTCTTTACATAAGCCTATCGGGCTGGCATCATATTTCATCTTCAATTACAGCCACGGTTAAGGCCCCTGGTCCTAGATATGTTCCCATGGTTGCTCCGCACCTTGATTTGTATAGCTGGTCGGGTGGGAATAAGGGTGACAAGCGTGCAGCCAGTGCTTCCAGTTCTTCCGGGGTAGTGGTGTGAGCTATGGCCATGTCTTTGATATGGTGGAACTTCTCTACCAATTCACATAACCTGGCTAGTGCTTTGGGGCGACCACGCACCCTTTCCAGGGGATATGCCTCCCCGTCTCGAAGAGTCAGCAGCGGCTTTATATTGAGCATGGAGCCTAGGAATGCCTGTGCCTTGCCTATTCGTCCTCCTTTATGTAGATACTCCAATGTATCCACCATGCCAAAGTAGTGTGTCTTGGGAATCGCCTGGTGTATCATAGCTGCAATCTTATCCAGATTCGCTCCAGCTAGGGCTGCCTTGGCAGCAGTTATGGCCAGGAGTCCCAAGCCGATGGATGCTGACAAGGAATCAACTACTTCTACGCGGCAAGGGGCTTTCATGCCTCCCTTGCCTAGCAAGGCGGTGTTGTACGTGGCGCTGAGCTTGGTGGAGATATGGATAGAGATAATTTCATCGGTTTCAGCAGCAAGGTTTTCGTACATTTCTGCGAAAGTCCCTGCCGATGGTGCTGAGGTTTTGGGGAGTATCGGCTCTGTTACCAGCTTATGGAAGAACTCGTCGGCGCTGAGGTCGACTCCATCTTGGTGTACTTCGTTGCCGAAGTGGACATACAGGGGCACTACCGCGATTTCCAGTTCCTGCGCTACTTCAGCCGGAATATCAGACGTACTATCAGTTACCACTTTAACAACCATACGTGTTCTCCTTGGTCTAATATTTTAATAACTTCTTAATAACTCGCCTGTGCTGGCCTGTAGTTCCTCTTCGCTGGCGAATGCTCCCACCTTTACATAACGAATAATCCCCTCGCTGTCTATGAAGAAAGTGGTAGGGGTATATCGTATGGCGTAGCTTGAGGCTACCTCGGTATTCTTATCCAGAGCAACAATGAAGCTTATTTCAGTATCACCGAAGAATTGCTTAATCTGTGGAAGACTATCTTGTATGTCAATAGCCACGATTGTTATTGTATCGGGGTACTGCTTGGCTACTGCATCGAAATAGTGGAGTTCTCCCAGACAAGGTGGGCATCCCTTGTGCCAGAAATTGAGCAGCACCGGCATTCCTTGTAGCTCTGACAGAGTTACCTCTGCGTCTGTCATGGTTGGCAGTGTAAAGTCTGGGGCCGCGACTTCCACAGGTATCAGGCCTAATTCCTCAGGCGAGCTAGAGGAATCAGAGG
>CAZJGF010000020.1:0-18834 GCA_964545665.1 uncultured Dehalococcoidales bacterium | reverse complement strand
GACCTTTTTGGGGCTGACCTCCAACATATAGTTCAACAACGTGCAGGTGTTCCTTCCAAGAATCTCGTCTGGTAGGAAGGCAGAGGCAAAATACTATGGCTCACGGTGTGCTGCAGATATGGCGAGGCAGGCTGTTCAGATATTCGGGGGGTTACGACTTTATGAGGCTACTGGAGCATGACTAATGACCATCAGCTTCGGTACAAATATTGGGGTTGAGGATAAGTATGGCTTAAACTCTCTAGCAATATCATATCCTGCCCATCCAATCCCAGTAATCTCATCTGGGCAAGATTGGCCAAGTCGCCCAGACCCATTCCCAACAGTGATTCTAACAGGGAAGGCTCATGCTTATAGTACTCTATCTTTGGAGTTGTAATACCAGCCAGCTCTGCTGCCAGATCTATAGCAGTATCCAGCCCACCCAGTTCATCAATCAATCCTAACTCCTTGGCTTCGGCACCAGTATAGAGCTGTCCTGTGGCCAAAGTCCTGACCTTCTCTTTGCTCAGCCCCCTACCTTCGGCCACCACCTCAATGAATTGCTCATAGTAATCGTCAACCAGTTGTTGCATGATTCTTTCCTCTTCCGCTGTCAGTTCTCTCAATCCTGAGTACATATCCTTATATTTGCCACCCTTGAAAGTCTGCATCTCAATGCCCAGCTTATCATAAAGTCCTTTGACATTTGGCATCTGAGCAATGACACCTATGCTCCCTGTAAGTGTGCCCGGGAGAGCCACAATCCTGTCAGCTTTGGCCGAGATATAGTAGCCGCCGGAGGCGGCCTCGCTCCCCATGCTGACTACAACAGGCTTCGACTGTCTGACTTTTGCTATTTCTTCTAGAATTTCCTGGCATGGAGCGACCGCTCCACCAGGGCTATCTATTTGAAGGACCACTGCCCTCACTGAACTATCATCTTCCGCTCTGGCCAGTTGTGTTCTCACTAGTTGAGAAGTGATGGTTGTACCAAAAAGAGAAAAGCTACCTCCAGCCGTAATAGTACCGCTCAGTGGGATCACAGCGATTTTGTCTCCTGTTGATGTTGCTGCACAGCTACCAGAAATCAGGATTGCCAGCAACAATAATACAATCAAGCCAATAAGTGCTATTCTCCTCTTCATTTTTCCTCCCTGAGTTGGCCAACAACAACAGAGCCCGGGCACTTCGGTACACAGACACCTCTCACTTGGCTCACAATGACATTTCCTTCAAACTATCGAGAAATCCCTGAAGAATAAAAGCTGCTGCTATAGCATCCCGGTGCAGTTTTCTTTTATTTCGCTTGGTACCAGCCTCTCCGGTTAGCCGAGCAGCGGCTGCAGTGGAAAGCCGCTCATCCCATAGTTGTATGTCGACTTGGTCGAGATTGCTTTCCTTTGCTCGCAGTGACAGCTTCTCAGTAAAAGCCATTACTTTCTCAGCTTGCTGACCAAGTCCACCGCTTAGGGAATAAGGCAAACCAATTACAATGCGCTCTATTCCATATTGCTCAACAAGCTTCATGATATCACCCATACTTGCATCCTCACCCTCGTGGTTAATAACAGTCAAGGGCACCGCCACTATTCCTTCTGGGTCACTTATCGCCACGCCTGTTCTCTTACTCCCGACATCCAATCCCAAGCTACGCATTTTCCACCCTCATGTCCCTCGCCAGATAAGAAAGGTGGCTGGCGAGGGCCACCTCTTTAATCCTTTCCCGTTAAGAAAGAGGAGATCTGGCTTGCAACGATACTTTTGACTGAATTCAATGCTTCGTCAATTCTGGCTATGTCCCTTCCACCTGCTTGTGCCATGCTTGCCTTGCCACCACCACCACCACCAGCGATCTTAGCCACCTGCTTGACCATATTGCCAGCATGAAATCCCTTAGCGACCAAATCAGGGGTAACCATAGCCAAGAAGTTGGGCTTTCCATTGTAAGCCGTAGCTAAAACCACGATGGCGCTCCCCAATCTATCCCGCAGCATATCACCCATCTCCCTCAGAATAGGCATACTTAGCGACGATACTTTGGCAACTAAAACCGTCACCCCACCGACCTTCTCCGTTCGCTCAACTAAGGACTCCATTACCTTGCGTGATAGCTCCTTTTCCAAGGACAAAGAGCGCTGGCGCTCTATCTCCAGTTCCCTAGCCAGGCTTTTTACCTTACTAAGGACCTCCTCCGGCAAGCCTCCTGTCTCTCTGGACACGCTTTCCAGAATTGAAAAGCGTTGCTCAACCAAGGATTCAGCAGCCCTTCCAGTTGCTGCTTCGACGCGCCGCAGTCCAGTGCCAATACTGCTTTCTCCAGTTATGATGAAAAGGCCAATCTCGCCTGTTGATTTGACATGAGTGCCACCACAAAGCTCTTTGCTTATTGTTGGTTCGCCGATCTCCACCACTCGCACTCTTTCCCCATACTTCTCTTCAAACAAAGCAATGGCACCCTCAGCCACGGCTTGTTTATAGGAGACAAATCCTGTCTTCACCGGCAAGTCTTGGCGTATTCTTTCATTAACCCATTTTTGAATTCCGCCCAACTGTTCTTCAGTTATAGGTGCCAGATGGGAGAAGTCAAACCTGAACCTAGTTGGCTCCACTAACGAACCTCTTTGAGACACATGGCTGCCCAGAGTATCCCTTAAAGCAGCCTGAAGAAGATGGGTAGCAGTATGGTTGCGAGCAATATCCACCCGACGGGCAACATCAATTTTTGCCTCCACTTCATCCCCTACGGATACGCTGCCTTCGACAACTTTCCCATGGTGAACTATCACATCTGAAGGGGTCCTAATAGTATTTGTAACAGCGACTTTCCCCCTGCTGCTGCTAATTTCACCAACATCACCTACTTGACCTCCCATCTCTCCATAAAAAGGAGTCCCAGTTAATATTATGTCAAGCTCATCGCCCTGAGAAGCGGTCGCCGAGGATTGACCTTTAACTTTCAGGTCAACTAACTTAGCCTGATAAGCATCAGCTCCATAGCCAACGAACTCTGTCGGTTCATATATTCCTTCGACTCTGGCTTCTTCAGTTGCAGTGCCTCTATCAGAGGCAGTAACGAATTTGTGCCCCGCCCTGGCTCTTTCTCGCTGCTTTTCCATCTCAGCTTCAAAACCATCCAAATCAACAGCTAAGCCTCTTTCTCTGGCCATTTCAGCGGTTAATTCTGGCGGAAAGCCATAAGTGTCATAGAGCCTAAACACCCGCTCCCCTGGCAGCCATTCCTTTCCGTGGCCCAGAGCTTCCCCAACAAGCTCCTCCACCAAGCCAAGCCCTGTTTCTAAAGTGGTAATAAACTTCCCCTCCTCTGCCCTGGCAACCTCGCTAATCAAGTCCCGATTGGCTATCAATTCAGGATACAGGTGGCCCATCTTATCAACTGCCACTTCAGCAATTTCACCCAGGAAAGGCTTGTCCAAGCCCAGCCTTTGCCCAAACAGGGAAGCGCGACGCAATATTCGGCGCAAAATGTAACCCCTCCCCTCATTCGAGGGCAAAACCCCATCAGCAATAAGAAAGGCAATGCCCCGGCTATGCTCAGCAATAATTCTAATAGCCCTGTCGCTCTCCTCACTCACACCATAACGCTTGCCCGTTGATTGGCAGACCCGTTGAACAATGGGCCAGAACAGGTCCGTTTCATAGACTGAGTGTTTGCTCTGCACAACCGCAGCAGTCCTTTCCACCCCCATTCCAGTGTCAATATTTGGTTTGGCCAAAGGAGTGCGACTACCATCGGGCCTCTGATCGTATTGGGTAAACACCAAATTCCATATCTCAGAGAAGCGACCGCATTCGCAATTAGGCTTACATTCAGGCCTGCCACACCCAACCTCTTCACCCAGATCATAGTGTATTTCACTACACGGGCCACAGGGCCCTGAATCTCCAGCCGGACCCCAGAAATTATCCTCATCACCAAATCGCAATATCCGTTCAGCCGGGACTCCCACCTGCCGCCAGTGAGCAAAAGCCTCATCATCATCAAGGTAAATCGTCACCCATAGCCGCTCCGGGGGTAACTTCAGATACTCAGTGACAAACTCCCAGGCCCACGAGATAGCTTCCTTCTTGAAATAATCGCCCACGCTGAAATTCCCTAGCATTTCAAAAAAGGTGAGATGCTTAGTATCACCCACGGTATCAATATCTGTAGTCCGAAAGCACTTCTGACAAGAAGCCAGTCGCAAACTAGGAGGCTTCTCCAACCCCAGGAAATAAGGAATAATCTGCACTACGCCGGCGCTGGTCAACAGCAAAGTTGGGTCACCATGAGGGATCAAAGATATGCCGGGGATGACCTTATGCCCTTTAGCCTCAAAGAAGCTGAGAAACATTTGCCTCACTTCGTCGCTAGTCATCAGTGGTTAGCCTCTCTCATTTTGATAATATTGCCTGGGCACCAATTCGGCTGAAATACTAGCTATAATAGCATAAAACACACAATGTATAGAATAATATGTAGCTGGCCCAGGTATTACAGGCATAGCACCTAGAGACAACCTCAACATCGAGAGGCACCAAGCTCTGCTACTAGAAGTTCAAGGGCTAATTGTCCATCATATTTACCAGTCTTAACAGCTAGATCCATCTCCAAAAGCTTGTTATAGGCTTGTTTTATTGACTCAAAGTCATATAATTTGGCCTGACTGAGTGTTCTTTCTAAAGCATAACTTGAGGTCAAGCCTAATTCGTCTTGAAGCTGTTGACGCGATAATCCTGAACTTAATCCACTGGCCAATGCTACTAAGCGAAATTGCCTGCTAATCATGGTTAGAATATAATTTGGCGACGCACCTTCCTGGTACAGCCGATGAAGCATACTCTGTGCCGTTCTGGTTTGACCCTCAAGAACCGCGTCCACCAAGATGAAAATGTTAGCCTCCTGAGCGTAGCTCACCAGTTGCCTGACATCCTCCCCGTCAATAGGCCGTCCCTGAGTATAAAGCAGCAACTTCGCAATTTCGCTATCCATTACCCACAAATTTCCACCTATAAGCTCAGCAAGCAGATTCACAGCCTGAGGAGTAATAGTGCTGCTTTCCTTAGTTACTCGCTCCTGTATCCAAACCTTCAGACTTTTAGCCCGCAGCATGGGGAAAACTCTGATTTCAGCTAGCGGAGAAAGCTTCTGCAACAATGAGTTATTGCTGCTTATCTTGCCATCAACCAGCACCAACACAGTAGTTTGCGGCATTTGCTCAATATGAGAAGGCAAGTCCTTCCATTCCCCCAGTCCACCACGAGGCTTAGCGGTGACACGCTTCTTACTGAACCTTGGCCTGCCTGGCTTCGCCTCAAAGCGCTCCAGCAAGCCATCAACTATCGTCAGACGATATGCAGACAGGAAAGGGGCAACATTGCAGCTGTCCTCAAGTTCACTTAAGGTTATTCTTTGACCATCCAACCTGGTGGTGTTAACTGCCAGCATTTGCGGGTCACCCAAATCAGCTTTGATCTCATTCAAAGCCTGGCAAATAGAGAAATCATCTCTCCCGTGAAGGACATACAACATAATCGATATTCTAGCACAGGGCAAATTCTTCTTCCTGTGGGCCAAGATATGAATTGTGGTAAGATACCGGCATGAAGGTTGCTATCGTTGGGTTGCCAAAAGCGGGCAAAACAACTATTTTTAATGCCCTAACCAAAAATAAGGCTGAAGTCGCCACATATTCTCCTTCTCTAACACCCAACATAGGCATGGCTAAGGTACCTGATTGGCGGTTATCAAAGCTGGAAGACGTGTTCCGCCCTAAAAAGACCGTTCCTGCAGAGGTAAATTATGTGGACATTGCAGGATCGCTCAAAGCTTTTGGCGGGGAGGGAATAGGCGGAGAATTCCTGAACTATCTAACTACTGCTGATGCTTTGCTTCAAGTAGTTCGAGCTTTTGAGGATGGAAAACTTCCTCATCCTGAGGGAAGCGTAGACCCTAACCGAGATATAGCCACTCTGGACTTAGAGCTGACCTTCTCTGATTTGGCCATTATTGAAAGAAGGATTGACAGGCTGGAGGCAAGTTTGAAAGGGGCTAAAACATCGGAGCGGGGACAGTATACAAAAGAGCAAGTTCTGTTGGAAAAGATCAAAACAGGATTGGACCAGGATACACCGGTAAGGCAGCAAGACCTCACCGAGGAGGAACTCAAGGCATTATCTAATTATCAATTTCTTACCGCTAAACCTATGCTAGTTGCCCTTAACATTAGAGAAGAACAAGTGTCTCAAGCTTCACAACTGGAAGACAAGGTAAAATCCGCTTATCCCCAATTTGCTGTGATTGCTCTTTCTGGCAAGCTAGAGATGGAGCTATCTCAGCTTAGCGACCATGAAGCTGAGGAATTCCGTGAAGCAATGGGGCTAACTACACCAGCGCTTGACCGAGTTATTGGCCTTTCTTACCACCTTCTGGGGCTGATTTCATTTTTCACCACAGCTTCAAGTGAATTAAGAGCTTGGACTATCCACGGTGGTACCATAGCGCCCGAGGCAGCAGGGAAAGTTCATTCCGACATGGAAAGGGGATTTATCCGAGCTGAGGTGATAAGCTACGATGATTTGGAGAGGTGTGGCAACTTAGCTGAAGCGAGAAAAAGAGGTTTGCTTAGGACAGAAGGCAGAAATTACGTCATCCAAGATGGAGATATAGTTACCTTTTTATTTCACGTCTGAAAAAGGTGAGGCTTTTGTTGAAAGTCTGGCTAGTGGGCTATAATTATGAGAAATGAAGCTTTCACCGCTGGCAAAACAGCGGCTAGCGAAAATCGGAGAGTTATCCGATGAGGAAAGGGGAAACCTAAAACAATCCCAGGAGCTCTCGTCCCTGCTTTTTTTATTTCACAGGAAAGCTATCTGTTGCTTCCCTATGGACAAAGCTAAAGGAATATTTGAGAACTACTTAACCCAGTTGCATGCCAATCTCTAGAACGCAGAAAATCTAACTGTTTTGGCTAAATTTTGCCTCTTCGAAACTCGTTGAATAAATCTTAAAGAATGGGAAAGCGTGACTGTTATCAAATTCTGGGCGTAGGAAGAAACGCTGGCACCAGTATTCATAAATTGGCACAAGAACCCCCTATGCTCAAGGGCAGCACTCTTCCAATTGCCTCTACTGTTCTATTTGATATTCTTCCTGCCTCTCCGAATCCTCTGATGGCCGCACTGCAAAAACTGACTTCGCTCCACAGCTTTTCAGCTCAACTATACAGTTCACCACTCCGATCCACGATCCAGCCAGCCAAGTCCTTCGGCTTATTAGATTCCCAAAGACGGCTTCTTTTCCCTGCGGGCTTGCCATCAATCATTTTCTCTAGGCTTAAGAAATACTTCTTTCCCTTTTCAGGATATTGGACATTAAGCTCAACTACGGCCAACCCACCACCATAGACCTCTGGTAGCCGATAGCTGACGGTCTCTCCTAGACTGAGTTGCTCAACTTTGCTTGCTATAATATCCTTTGGGGACAATTTCTTCTCCTTTGATTTAGGCGGTCCCACTTTTGCCTCTGTAGGTTTAACTGCCGCTTCTTTCCTTTTCCAAAACATCTTTGACCCCCTTGTTACTATGTCCTCGACGTGTTACTTTCCGCCGGGTTTAGGCTTCCCACCCGGCTTGGGCTTCGGTTTCTTTGCCATTTTGATCACCTCCTCATGTTTAATGATTTTGGCATTCCTCTTTCATGGGACAAACCAGGCATCTCTTCTTGCGGCAATGGTTCTTGCCTAATCTCACCAAAGCGGCTTCGAAGTCGGAGAACCTTAGGTCATCTTGCTCGCTTGCCTGCCACATTATTTTCAGTTCTTCCAAGGTCGCTGATGCACCAGCCACCTTGACTAGCCTCAGATTCCTTGCTGCCAAAAGCGCAGGTTCCGAGAGCGGCGGCTCCGCTTTTTCCCAAACGTCCCTCAACTCCCTCAAGAAGATGTTGACGGTAACCGGCCCGACTCCCCTGCCCAAGCCCTGAAGTCTCTGTTCCAGATCCTTTTCATCCTTGGCAAAGAAATGCAGCCGATTTAGGTCACACTCATACTTGTCCCTTAAAGTTCGTGTTATCTCTAGCAGCTTGGTAGCAGTCTTGAAGTCATACCTTACATACCCACCCCGGTCGAGAATATCCACCAAGCCTTGCCAACTGGTTTGCAAGGTAGCCTCCGGGGAGAGCACACTTGCCTTTTCAAACTCTTTGTAAGTTTTCATAGCGATATGTTCGCCAATTCTGGCACCAAAGAGCACCGAGGCCAGCAACCACTTAAAGACCTCCTCTGACTCCATACTGGCGAGGTTGATGCCCAAAGCTGATGAGTACGCACCACCCAGTTCCTTCACCAGCTCCATGCGTAGACCTTGCTGTGCCACTTCGCTTGTACTCACATCTTCCTCTGGAGTCTTGCAGACTGTTGTTATCATCTTCCCAGAAGTTGCTTAGATTCACTTTCTGCTTTCAGCATCTTGGGCCTTATGATTCTCTTCGTCACTATGATGGGTATCGCATATATTGGCAGCCCGGGCAGCAATGCCTTTGGTATGCCCAGGTGGGGCATTAACCATATGGTCAGTAGGGCATAGCAGGCAAACCCTGGCAAAAACAAAAGGGCACCCTTTGCATATGTAATGCCGGCGCCTACCCCTCCATTACGGTACATCGCAATAACGTTCAGAAGAAACAGCACTGGCAGACTGGCCACAAAGGCTGCCAGGGTACCATTACCCCGGCTGCCAATATAGGCCACCACTGTGACTACCGTGCCACCGACTAAGAAATAGAGTAAATAATGCAACACAGTCTGCTAAATCCTTCCTTAACTCATACTGTTCAGCTCTTTGGAGGGCGGGGGACGCGCTTCACATTCTGTGCTAGCGTTCCCCGCCCACCAAAGACAGCCCTCCCCTCTACTTTGGCTTTGGCGTGGGTTTGCCCTTTTGCACTCGTCCCGCCTCCTTTACCAGGAACACCTGGCTTTTTCATTCACTACACAGTTTAACTAGCCCATGCTAAAATAACCTTAGAAATTAGTTGGAGTTCCATTAGAAAAACCTTAGATTTTCCTTAGAATTTCCGTTCATTAACACCGTGACGAAAAAGGGTAAACGCTCAAAATCCGCAAAGGCGATTAGCCTAGACAAGGCTGAACCATTGGCTGCTCCCCCTGAGGAAACAGATTTTCAGGCCAAGCTGACAGCTATCCTCAGGAGTACAGTAGACATCTTGGGCGGTAATGCCGGGATAGTTGCTCTATGGAATGAGAAGGAAAACTGTTTCGTTGAAGGGGCAAGTTATGGTCTGAATTCTAGAGGTGTAGAACGGCTACGCTCCCTACTCAAGGAAGCGATTCCCGATCTTGCCACTAGCAAGCAGAGTCTCCACCAACTCTCCCGGCTTGCTCCTGGCATTCATGTTCCGGTAACCATAACAGATCAGGTGCAAGGTCCCGTCATTGCCCTACCACTTCACATCTCAGGAAAAATGATTGGGCTGATATGCGTGCTACGCCCCCATTTGGCAGAGTCCTTCAGCATCAGTGACCAGCGTATACTGTCCGCTTTTGCCGACCAGGTAGCCATCTCGCTACAGAATGCTCGCCTGGCATCCCAGCTTGCCCAAGAACGACACAAGGTTGAGTCGATTCTGGAAAACAGCGCTGACGGAATCATGACCATTGACCCGAGACGACGCATACTTTCCTTCAATGCCAGTATGGAAAGGCTTACCGGCTGGAAAAAGGAGGAGGCAATCGGAAGTTATTGCTTTGAAGTATTAAGGTTAAGGGATAACGAGGGGGCAAATCTTTGCCAAACCACCTGTCCCATTGCTAAAGGCATCGAGGGCTTCTGTAGTCTCGACGGGATCATCACCACCAAAGACAGTCAAAAGGTTGATGTGGGCATTAGTTACTCTACAACACACTTGCCTAGCGGGAGTCTTTTGACCACGGTGGTAAACGTTCGGGATATCAGTCGCCTTCGTCAAGTTGAGGACACGAGGTCGGCACTGCTTGCCACTGTTTCTCACGAACTCCAGACTCCTATTTCCATTATTAAGGCCTACGCCAGCACTTTGGCACGCACTGATGCCGAGTGGAGTCAGCAAACTGTTATGGATAAACTACAGGCTATTGAGGAGGAAAGCGACCGCCTCAGTGAGCTAGTGACCAAAATCCTCTATACCTCTCAGCTTGAGACTGGGAGTTTGGTTTTAAATAGACTCGTATTAGATTTACCAAAGGAAGTGCATAAAGTGGCGAAGAGACTAGGACAGCAAACAGGAATTCACAGGGTGGAGGTCGATTTTCCACCTGAATTCCCTCCTATTCTTGCTGACCCGGAAAGAATAGGGGAGGTGCTGACAAATCTTGTGGAAAACGCCATAAAATTCTCGCCCCAGGGTGGAGCAATTATCATCAAAGGCAAGACCTCAGGGAACGAGGTCTTGGTCACAGTTGTTGATGAAGGAATCGGCATTCCGTTACGAGACCAGAAGCGGGTCTTCGATCGCTTTTACAGAGTGGAGGCTGGCTCGGCCAGACCAGCCCGGGGTACAGGACTTGGGCTTTACATTTGCAAGAGCCTCGTCGAGGTTCATGGGGGTCGAATCTGGGTAGAGAGTGAACTGGGAAAGGGTTCTCTCTTCACCTTTAGTTTACCTATAGGCGAACAAGAATAGAGATTGAAGATGCCAAGGAATTAAGGTCGCATATGACGGAACCTAGAAGACAACAAGACAAGACGATTCTGGTTGTGGACGATGAGCCACGCATCATCGAGGCGGTGGGCATGAATCTAGATTTAGAGGGCTATCAAGTCTCTGGCGCCTCTAACGGCTGCGAGGCGTTACAGAAGCTAACCGAGGACTTGCCTGACTTGGTTATCCTCGATGTCATGATGCCAGAGATGGACGGTTTTGAGACCTTGAGGGAAATCCGCCAAGTTTCCACTGTGCCAGTGATTATGCTCACTGTAAGGGGTGAAGAAATAGACAAGGTAAAGGGCCTTGACTTAGGAGCCGATGATTATATTACCAAACCTTTCAGTCCCAAGGAGCTTGTTTCACGGGTGAGAGCAGTACTGCGCCGTGTTGAGATGCCTAGCCCTGCACCGAAGACCCAAATACGGGTGGACGATGATCTCTCTATCGACTTCAGTCAGCGTAAGGTCATTGTAAGAGGTGAAGAAGTCCACCTCAGGCCTACTGAATACCGACTTTTGTACCATTTGGTGAGCAATGCTGGTCGTGTTCTCACCCATGAGAATCTGTTGAGAAGAGTCTGGGGCTATGAGTACCGGGACGAAGACCATTATCTATGGCTCTACATTACCTATCTACGCCGGAAGATCGAGGAAGATCCTAAGCACCCCAAATATATCTTGGGGGAACGGGGAATAGGATATCGGTTCAAGGAGTTTGGAAAAGAGTAGCTTTGCAGTCTCCTTAAGATAGTCAACTCCTCCGACTTTCTGAAGCAATGTATGTCAACATGTCTTTGTCGTGGTGGACATATCCCCTACAGTATCCGTCAAAGTTCATGTAGACCATCGGATTGGAACAACCCAAGATAGGGTTCTTTTTGCTTCGCGTAAGCATAAGCTCAAATCCCATGTTTACCTCTTGAAGACAAAGATTGCTCTTGAATCAAGCAGCTTTCAATCAACTCCCCGATTGCCCTGCTCCAGCCTTCAGGGCCAACCCCTTGAACTCGGCGCAAGCGAGGCAAGTCTATCTTTTCCCAATTGCCATCTCTCTTTTGCACCAAAACAGGTAGATCTACAACGGAGAGCATAGGCAGGTCGTTAAGGCTATCGCCGACCCCGATAGTCTCTATCTCTCCCCACATCTGGCGATATAAATCGACTAGGATACTAACAGCCTTGCCCTTGTCATTAGCTCCCATGATCTCATAGAACCGTCCGCCATGAGTCCAATTGAGTCCAACTCCTCTAATCTTTTCCAATGCTTTATCCAGCTCACCACCCGAGACAGCAAACTTCACCGTCTCACTGTATTCTCTTTGTTTAGCCAACCTAGCCAATTCTATGCCTAGGCCGGTCAGCTGAGCTACCTCCCCCGCACTCATATCACCAAAGCCCCTAAAATGGAAACCACCTTTTGCTCTGACCTCGTTTAGTAATCGCCTAATCTCCTTATACGGACTGCCCAGCTCAATGGCCAACAAATTGCCTACCTTCTTATGATAGTCAAACGGGAAAGGGAAATAACTCTGCGGTATAAAAATAGCTCCTCCGTTTTCCGTTATAAAAGGATGGAAAACCCCCATGTTAGTCCGATATAGTTCCTGCTCTGTCCTGGTCTTCGCCGAGCAGAATACCACAGGCATGCCTCTTTGCTTAAGCTTATTCATTCCAGCAAGTGATTTCTCGTAAGAATAAGTCACTGGGTCAAGGAGGGTGCCGTCCAAGTCAGTGAATATTATTTGCTTCACTTCAAGTCAGATTAGAATGAAATGGCGTTTGGCTCAATAGCTTTGTCGGGCCATATCCTAATGCCTTGAGCTAGCTTATTGCCCTTCCCGATTCTGACACTATCCCCTAAAACGCAGTTATCCAGTACTTCAGTTTCATCCTCAATGCGACAATTAGAGGCAACGACACAGTTTCTAAGCCTGGCTTCTTTGCCAATCCTGCAGTTTTGCCATAATACCGATCCTTCTATGAAAGCACGTTCTTCCACCCGGCATCCTGCTCCCACCACAGCCGGTCCCTTTATCATAGAATTCTTGCCCACAACGGAGCCTTCGCCGATTATCACCGGTCCTTCAATTTGAGCTGCGGGATTAACGGCACTCTCACCCTCAAATCTCACGCCCGCATCGCCGATATGGCGGTGGAGCAAAGCATGGTTTAGCCTTAAGTACTTTTCTGGAGAACCTATGTCAATCCAGTAGGCGTCAGAAGAGTAGCTGAACATAACCTCTCCCTTTTCCAGAAGTGGAGGAAAGACATCACGCTCAAACATGGAAAAGGCCCCAGGAGCGACGTAACTCAAGATGCTGGGCTCCAAGATGTAAATACCGGCGTTAATCATATTTGTAGTTACCTTATCCCAGCTTGGCTTTTCTATAAACCGCTTTACTCTGCCCTCTTCATTGGTCTCCACTATTCCGTAAATGGTAGGATTCTCTACCGGAGTCAGGGCTATGCTGACACTGGCTTTCTTTTCTCGGTGCAAGTTCATCATCGCAGTCAAGTCAATATCAGTGAAAACATCCCCGTTGAAAACAACGAAGGGGCTATCCAAAAAATTCTCAGCATTCTTCACCGCTCCTGCTGTCCCCATAGGGAAATCTTCTACTGAATAGATTATCTTTATGTCAAAGCCGCTGCCATCGCCGAAATGGTTTTGGATTTGATCACTCCCTCGACCTAGAGCAAGAATCACATCAGTAACGTTATGCTTCCTAAGATAGCCAAAGACATGCTCAAGTAATGCATGGTTCAACACAGGCACCATTGTCTTAGCTATATTGCATGTAAGTGGACGTAATCTGGTTGCCTCCCCCCCAGCCAGGATAACTGCTTTCATCGCTACTCTAATTTACTTCACATTGAGTGTGCACGTCAATCTGCTTATGGGCCTCGTTTGCTGATTCGGTAGATTTGTGATACCATTCAGACATGAGGCAAAACCATGAGCGAAATAGCAGGAGTCTCCAGCAAGGACAGTGATGCGGCAGATAGTCTGGCCATTGTGCTGGAAAACCTCCGCCCACAAGCTATTGCCAAGATTGATTCAGCAGACCACAGATTCCCACCGCTAGTTAGCTCCGTAGTTAAGGATGCTCATAACAACAAAGCTTTAGCTGAACTGTCTTTCCCTATTGAAAGAAAGCCCATTGAGCAACCTCATATAGACCCTGACAGCAATTTGGTATTGATATATGATGGAGAGCTCTATAACGCCCAGGAAATAGCATCCAAGCTTGAGCAAAGGCATAGCCTGATAAACCAAGCCAGTGCTGAGTCACTGGTTTACTTAATGGGCGAACTGCCCGGCAGCCTTGAAGAGAAGGTAAGAGGAGCTCTAGAGGTGGTGGACGGCGACTACGCCTTGGCAGTTGGCAGTACCGACCAAATGGTGGTGGCAAGGGATACCCTAGGCACAAAGCCACTTTATTTCAGCGAGGCCAATGGGCTCCTAGCATTCGCCTCCAATAAAAAAGCACTGTGGCAGTTAGGTATGGACCAGGTCATGCCCATACGGGCTGGAACACTAGCCATATTTGATCGAGAAGGAGTTGAGCTAAAGGAAGCCTTGCCCATAAGGAAGGGAAAGGTCAAGATAAGAGATATGAGTGAGGCTGTGGATTGCTACCAAGAGGCAATATGCTCAGCAGTGAAAAAGCGGCTACGCAACGTGGACAAGGTGGCAGTATTGCTATCAGGTGGCATAGATAGCTGCTTAATAGCCAAAATATTGCACGATCTGGCTCCCAGCGCCGGGATAGAAGTGATTGCTTATACTGCCGGTTTCCCTGAGTCTGAGGACATAAGAACTGCTCAGGAGTTCTCACAGGAAATAGGCATGGAGCATAGAATTAAGGTATTGAGCGTTGCTGAAGTTGAGAGGTATATCCCCAAAGTCATCGAGACAATTGAGGAAAGGGACTTCGTCCAGATTGAAGCTGGCATCGGCATCTATGCCGCAATGAATACAGCCAGTCAAGATGGTATTGAAGTCATTTTTTCCGGCCAGGGACCTGATGAACTATGGGGAGGTTACGCCTGGTACCCTGAGGTCCTAAACCAAGAGGGCCGTCAAGAGCTTTCCAAGAGGATGTGGGATGACCTTACTAGAGGTGACATAGAGACCTTAGACCGCGAGAATAAAATAGCTCGAGCCCATGGCATCGATATGATGTTCCCCTATATCGATCCCGAAGTAGTAAATTTAGCCATGAGTGTAGCGCCCGAATTGAAAGTGACCTCTGGAAATGACCATCTGGGAAAACATCCGCATCGCGAGCTTGCTCAAGCGATGGGCATCCCCCCTGAATACGCCAACAGGACCAAGACTGCTGCTCAACATGGCACGGGCGTCCACGGTGTATTGGATGGCATAGCCAGGAAAAATGGCTTTGATGAAGATAAGGTGCAAAAAATGGGTTACTCGAGCGACAAAATTACCACTGAGAAATTGGGCAGTTCCTCACGATACGGCTATCGGTATATAGAAAAGGGACTCTGGCAAGTGCCTCAAAACGTGCAATTCTTTCTGGATGCACTAGCCTATGAGAGGGGATTGCTTAACAGGGCTGAGAGAGACAAAATAGAGCACTTTCTTAATCAATAAACTGAAGCTCTACTAAGAGTCTCCATGCAACACGCGGTACTCATCAAAAGTATCACCTATGGCACTTATGAACTTGCCGATATCAACGCTTTTGAGCGGAGGGTTGACATGAATAGGAGGAGGTTCCTCACTTTCTTTAAGGGCTCCTTGCTGAATTAACTCTGTCAGAATTGACTGCTTTGCCTCATCATTAGCAAGAGGTGAGCCATAAATGCTACCCAGCGCCAATAATAGCATCTCCTGAATATGCTCAGTACCCTTCTCCTCATGCAGATGGGGGTTCCTGGTCTCGATCTGGAATATATCTATGCCTGCTTCCATTATCTTGCGCTCCCTCGTGGGCAAGATACCGCTAAAACCTTCGAAGATAGATACTAACTCCTGCGGCTCTATGGCATACCCCGAGGCATAAGGCAAAACCTGCGCTAGGCTCATGCTCATGGCATGCTCGCCAGCGTTGCCTGTCTTTACCACATCGGTTTCAAACCCTGTTTTAACAGAGATAAGGGCATTTAGATGCCTGTTGGTAATCTCTGATACCCTCCCCCACTTCCTAAAGTACATCCCACCGGAGATCTTGGGCTTATAGTGCCATAGTATCCTAACCATGCTATAAGGGGATTGAGCCAGACTGAAGCCGGCAGCATAGTTTCTCACATACTCAAACACCGCCCCTGGGAAATAGTTGTCGGCATCAATGAAGCCGACATACTCTTTCTCTGCTACCTTGGCCATGAGCATGCCTATTATCATAGCCTCACTCTTACCGTCACGCACCAGTTCATCCTCTCCCAAAAGCTCATTATAGCCAGCTTCCATAGCAGCTTCGGCAATAGCAGGGTCTTTCTGATGAATAATCAAAGCCTCACGATTGGTAAAACGGCAAAGCTGGTGTAGGGCATCCCCCTCCATCTTGAATCTATCAATCTTCCCAATGCTACTATTGGAGACTACTATTACCAGGCAATCATGTGGTATGCCACTGACCACCCCCTCAAATAACTTAAGCTTCTCATCTTTGACCGGAATGACGATGGCCATCTTATTCTCGAAGCGACTGAGCGTCTCTTCGTCTATCTTAATTACGCCCACAGCACCATGGGAAGGCAAATCAGTCTTCACACCCGAATCCAAAGCCACCACCCTCTGTACATGATTTATTCTGACCGAACCGAAGCGCTCTGTGTACCTTGGACTCTCTATAAACATTCTCTTTCCACCTCAATAGCAAATTTATTATAGCAAAAACACCTATCCATCAACAGTCACTATTCCTCTACCTCATCCTAGTTATCATCGCTGAGCTACTAACACGTAGCATATGCCAATGGGCACGACTTTTCTGATAGAATAAGCGGCAGAAAGAATAGCACAATATCCTATACAGGGGAAGGCAGTCGCTCTACACCGCTAATTATGAACACTTAGGCAGATGGAAGAGATAAGAATCATACCTTGCCTCGATGTAAAAGGCGGCCGAGTGGTCAAAGGGATAAAGTTCGAAGACCTTACCGATGCCCGAGACCCAGTAGAAGCAGCAGAGGCATATTGCCGCGAGGGTGCCGATGAACTTGTTTTCCTTGATATCGCTGCCACTGTAGAGAACAGAGGAACAAGGTTGGACTGGGTCAAAAAAGTGGCAGAAAAGGTTACCATTCCCTTTGCCACAGGTGGTGGGATTAGGAATATTGAAGATATGAAAACCCTGCTCGATCTTGGCGTAGATAAGGTTTCCATAAATACCGCTGCTGTAAGAAACCCTGAATTCATAAAGAAAGCCTCAGCAGAGTTTGGCAAAGACAGGTTAGTGATTGCCATTGATGGACGGAAAAATCCATCTAGCAGTGGCCTTCCCAGATTAGAGGTAGTGGTCAAAGGTGGCAGCGAGCCCACGGGAATAGACATTGTTGCATGGGCAAAGAGAGTGGAGAAACTAGGCGCAGGTGAGATTTTGCTTACCAGCAAGGACGCTGATGGCACTAAAGATGGCTACGATATAGAGATGACCAAAGCCGTAGCTGAAACGGTTACCATTCCGGTCATTGCCTCTGGTGGTGCCGGAAAGTTGGAGCACCTTTACGAAGCCATAACAATAGCCCAAGCATCAGCAGTTCTAGCTGCTTCCATTTTTCATTTCAGGCTAATATCCATATCGGAGGCCAAAAGCTACCTTAGAGAAAAGGGAATCCCAGTAAGGATACAAAAGGGGAACGTGGATTGACTTAAAGCTAAGCCAAGTTAATGGTGATTCAGCCTGCTGGCAAAAGAACACAAACTTCAAATATTGCAGAGACTAGTGTAGCCCTCTTATAGCATGTTCAATATTGGCTAACGCGTTCGCACAATCTTCTTCCTTGGTTGCCAACGAAAACCTAATGTAGCCATTCATCCCGAAAGGTGTTCCTTCTACTCCAGCCACCTGTGCCTTCCTCAGTAAGAAATTTCGAAAACCTACAGAATCACCTATGCTATATTCCTTGCCCCCAAATTCATACTTGCACCCATAAAATCCCTCAATACTGGGAAAGGCATAAAAGGCGCCTTCCGGGTTGATACAACTAATACCATCGATATCATTCATGGCTTTTACAAAAACATCCCTATTTCTCTGGTATCTTTCTCTCATGTCTTCAGTAGCTTCCTTGGCCTTCTCGCTAGTGTAAGCAACGCGCATAGCATATTGAGCCGGCCTTGAAGCCCCAGAATTGATGTGGCCCTGCAGTTTTGTAAATGCTTTAACAACTTCTGGAGGGCCAGCAAGATATCCCACTCTCCAACCAGGAACACCAAATCTCTTGGATGGGCCATCAACCAATATAGCATTGTCTCTCATACCTTCGATTGACAATATGCTTTCATGCTTCCTACCATCGAAAACAAATTTCCCGTAGATTTCATCACATATGACCCAGATATCTTTCTCTTTTGCAAGTTTGGCTATTCCCTCTAGCTCTTCCCTGGTATAAACAACGCCTGAGGGATTACATGGCGAGCTATAGAGCAGCACTTTTATGTTCTTGGCTTCTGCTTCTCTCCACAAGGTCTCCACATCTGGTCTCAATTTCTCATCTGGTTCCAGACAACAGGGGATGCCTTGGGCTATTTTTACAGATTCAGGATAAGTAACCCAGAATGGCGTCATAATACCTACAGCCTCCCCAGGATTAAGCAAGACCCTCATTAATATATCTATGCCTCCCTTCGCACCCACAGTAACTGCGATATCCTGGGGGTTATACCTCACGCCAATTTCCTCGTCTATTACTCCCGACAGTATTTCTCTTAGCTCAGAGTCACCTTGCACCGGCCCATACTTATACAGCCTGCCGCCATCCAAAAGCGCCTTCAAAACATCTTCAGTGGGGCCAGTATCTGGCTGGCCAGCAGTAAGATCTATGATTTTGAGACCATACTCCTTTTCTAGAGAATTTACCTCCTCCTTTAAAGAAAGAGTCGCCGAAGGTTCTATTTCTTTCACTATGTTGCTTATGCTTCGCGTCATTTCTGGTTCACCTCCACGGGAAAATCATGCC
>CAZJGF010000019.1:5624-19238 GCA_964545665.1 uncultured Dehalococcoidales bacterium | reverse complement strand
TGATGAATTCGCTCCGCCTGTCACTATGGCAAAGAAAGCTTCACAGCCAGGGCCTCATCATCACACTAAACCTCGGCCAGATCATCCATGGCGCAGGCCTTTTAAGGTGCATATCGATGGGAGTGACAAATTCGCTGAACAATTAAGGTGACGTTTTCGCTGGACAGCAACAGCAAAACAGAGTTTACCAGTAGAATTTGCCGACCTAAGCCAGTCCCATCTCTTTGGCTACCGTCTCTCGGTATATAGTAGCGTCGTCATAACCGAGTTCAATAGCTCTAGCTCGCGTGGTGTAAAAATGCAAGTCATGTTCCTGGGTGACGCCTATAGCTCCGTGGATTTGATGTGCCAGATTGAAAATACGTGGTGAAGCTTCGGTTATCCACAATTTGGCTATTGCAATTTCTTTATCACAGGGCAGGCCGTTACTTAGCATCCAGGCTGCCTGGTAGGTACTGAGTCTTGCTCCTTCAACACAAGTGTATATGTCAGCACAATAGTGTTGCAGGACCTGGAAGCTGCCAATAGGACAATCAAATTGCTTCCTGTCCTTGGCATAAGCGACTGTATCTTCCAAGACCCACTGAAGATTGCCAACTATTTCACAGCATTTTGCCACGTCGCACATTTTGACTGTTTTTTCTACCTCAGGCCATCCCTTATCCAGTTGCCCCAGGATGTTCTCCTTTGGCACTCGTGCTTGCTCAAAGACTACCTCACAAAGCTTATCGTGGGCCATGGTCTTCAAAACCGTATAGCTTATTCCAGGGCTTTTGGCGTCCACTAAAAATATGGTGATTCCTTGTTCCTGCTTGCTGGTTCTGGCCACACATAACAGGCAATCAGCTACGTTGGCGTAAGGAACAAACAATTTGGTGCCGTTGAGGACATAAGCATTTCCATCGGGACTGGCCTCAACTGTGATTGCCTTGGGTTCATGTCCCAACTCAGGTTCAATCAAAGCCAGGCTGAAGATGGCCTTGCCAGTGGCTATCTTGGGTAGATATTGCCTCTTTTGTTCCTCACTGCCAATATCCAGGATAGGCAAGCCACCGAGGACTACAGTGGGAAACAAAGGTGCAGGTAAGCAGGCGCGCCCCATCTCTTCCAGCAATACCGATAGGTCCAGGAAGCTCATGCCACTGCCGCCATATTCTTCGGGAAATACCAGGCCCATCCAGCCTAGATTTGCCATTTCCTCCCATAACTCTGGTGAGTAGCCTTTGTCATCCTGTTCCATTTGCTTAACAAAGCTTTTGGGGCATCGTTCCTCGAGCAAATCACGAGCTGCCTTCTTCAGCATCTCCTGCTCTTCCGAAAGCACTAAATTCACCTTACCCTCCTATCAACTGAACTTTCTTGCTTAGCTAGTAGGCAGCCCTAGACCTCTGGTAGCTATGATATTCTTTAAGATTTCGCTGCTACCCGCCTGAAGGCTATAACCTTTAGAACCTAGGTATGAGTGAGCTGCCAGACCCTCAAAGGGGACATATTTAGAGCCAGCCCATAGCAATCCATAAGGGCCAAGGATTTCCATGGCAGTGTTAGCTAGGTGCTGCTCAAAAGTAGTGGCATAAGCCTTAGACATAGAGGCTTCCACTGTAGGAGCGCGGCCCTCATCCATAACCATAGCGACTTTGTACATGAAAAGCCTCCCCACTTCAAACTCAACCTGAAGTTGTGCTAGTTTGTGACGAACTATGGTATCCTGCGAAAGAGTTTTCCCATTATATTTTGTCTCTTTGGTAAATCTAATGAGGGCATCGAATAGAGGATAGTTGCCCATCAACCTCTCCATTCCACCTCTCTCATAGGCAAGCTGCTCCAAGACGTGGTAGAAACCCTTGTTCTTTTCTCCTATCATATATTCTTTCGGGACTCGAACGTTATCGAAGAACACATCATTCCAAGCCTCCGTGCCAGTGATATCTATCATGGGGATGCGGGAGATTCCAGTAAGGTCCATCGGGACAATAAATTCGCTTATACCTCTATGTTTGGGAGCGTCTAGGTCGGTTCTGGCTAATAGATAGATGTAGTTGGTAAACCAAGCACCGCTGGTCCATGTTTTCTGTCCATTAACTAGGTAACAATCATCTTCCTCAGTAGCCCTTGTTTTGAGCGAAGCTAAATCTGAACCAGCTTCTGGTTCGCTCATCCCCAGCCCGACATACATCTCTCCTCTGATGATCTTAGGCAAAAACTCTGCTTTTTGTTCCTCAGACCCATATTTGAGTATTGAGCCACCTATTTGTCGGTCGGTGAACCAGTGACAGGCTGCTGGCGCCCCATAGCGTAGCATTTCTTCGGTAACTATCAAACGATCTATAAAACTCCGTTCTTGCCCACCATATTCCTCGGGCCAGGTGAGTCCAATCCAACTCTTCTCTGCCACCCTCTTGGTGAACTCGGGATCATAAGCTTGTATCCAGGCATCGCAAGCTGGCTTCCAGAGCCCCCTTGCTAGCTCGTCTTCTAAGAAGCTGCATACTTCTTGTCTCAGTTTATTTTGCTCTTCACTAAAACTGAAGTCCATACTCCCTCCCTTAGAGATTTATGTTTGAGTATTTTCTCCAAGGCTTGGCCACGGTCTTGTTTTCCAAAACAGCCAGTGCCTTGTTTATGTACTTCCTTGTATCATGCGGCATGATTATGTCATCAATATAGCCTCGCTCGGCGCCGGGATATGCGCTTTCGTAGAGTTCAGAGTACTCCTTTATCCTCTTTGCCCTTACCTCCTTGGGATTGTCCGCCTCCTTTATCTCCCTGGCAAATATAACGCTGGCGGCAGTATCAGCACCAACGATGGTAACTCGGGCGGTAGGCCAAGCGAAGACGAAATCGGCGCCGATAGACTTGTCTAGCATCCCATAATGAGCGCCAGCGTAGGATTTTCTTATTATGACTGAAACCAAAGGCACAGTAGCGTCGGCCCAAGCATAGAGCAGCTTAGCGCCATGCCTCAGTATGCCTGCCCAGTCCTGATCAGAGCCAATCATATAGCCAGGGCAATCTGTAAGTGAGACGAGAGGAATATTGAACAGGTCACAGAATCTTATAAACCTGGCTAACTTGTCACAGGCATTAACATCTAAGATGCCTGCCTTTACCATAGGTTGGTTGGATACTATGCCCACGGGACGCCCGTCAATCCGAGCAAAGCCACATATTGAGTTCGTAGCATAATACTTAAATATTTCAACGAATTGCCCTTCATCCACAACCTTCTTGATTATCTGGTACATATCATATGGTCTTGTCGGCTCATCAGGGATTATGGTATCCAGCTCGAGGCTCTCTCTTTCTGGGCTATCCTTGGTCTCTATTCGAGGTGGCTTCTCTGTGTTATTAGAGGGAAAGAAGGACAAAAGCTCCTTGCATTTGTCCAGACAATCCTTGTCATCCTCAGCCACAATGTGCGTCTGTCCCGATTTAATGGCATGATTCTTCCAGCCGCTGAGTTCCTCAAGGCCAATCCCTTCTCCGGTCTGCGTTTTTACGAAGGCGGGGCCAGCGATGCCCATAAAGCCGGTTTTTCTCGTTTGGATAACGAAATCCATCATCACCGGATGGTATGCCTGTCCTCCCAAGCAAGGCCCCATTAATAAGGATACTTGAGGGATTATTCCTGAAGCCTGTATCTGAGATCTGAATGTCCAGCCATAGGATTCCAGGGTGTCCATTCCTTCGTGGAGTCGGGCGCCCGCAGAGTCATTCATGGTGACAAACGGCCAACCTTTGTTCTTAGCAAAATCAAGGGCGTAGGAGAGCTTCTTGCCATGATATTCCCCAAAGGTTCCCATCATGGCGGTGTAATCCTCAGCGCCAGCGACTACATGTCTTCCATTGACCTTGCCAAACCCAGTGATAATTCCCTCAGCAGGCACCTCTCTTTTGTCCATCCCGAAAGCGGTAGTCCTGTGTTTAATCCATAGTCCTATCTCTGTAAAAGTGCCGGGGTCGAAGAAATAGTCTATTCTCTCCCGTGCTGACATCTGCTCTCTTTTGTGGCGCTCCTTGACAGATTCGGCGCCTCCCATCTGCAAGAGAAGCTCCCTTCTGCGTTTCAACTCCTCAATTCTTTCCGCCGTTGTGTCACCAATTACTTCGCTCATAATTCAACCCCCTTTTCAGTGCTCGACAATAGCCAATTCACTGCCAGCCTCAGCAGTCGCGGCTGTTGACACAGCTACCGCTATGGGATTTGCGGCTGCTATTTCTCCTGACATGACTGTTGCGATTGCCTGTTGCCTTTTTGCAAGCTACTTCGGTTTTGAGAATTTGATGATGGCAAGCCTTATATCTATAGCATAAACGGTCAGAGAAAATCAACAGGGACGTAATGGTCTGGTTGTCTTTCATTTGTAATGGATTTTCAGGCTTAGGAATGGGAATTTGACAAATTAGTATAAGTATGTTATAGTTATCATGTCCCGAGTAACCAAGCAGGGATTTGGTGGCCGACGAACCAACTACTGAGTAGGTGAACAGTGAAATGTGCTGGGAGGTAAGATGCCTAGCACAAGGTAGGTGGAAGCTGAAAATAGGGGGGGGAGGTAACCAGCCGAGAAGTGAGGTTACTCGGGGCATTTTTGTGGAATCATAACTATTTTCATTTATCCCCAGTGATTGTCTTAACCTAGCTCGAAGCCAATTCCACGCAGTGAGCTTACAGAGCAGAAGAAGAGGGTCACTGTGTTTATCCATATGAGCTACTGGCCGTTTTTTGGCCCGAATTCGCCCCTCCCCATTGCCACAAATATAATGGCTAGTATGCCCAGAAAGAAAACGCAGATTAGCGAGCAGATAGCTCCTGCAAGTGCCAGCCGCCACTTTCTCTTTTCTACTGCATAGACGCCACCTAGTATGGCTACCATCCCCAGTATAATTCTAGGAATGCCAATTCCGCCAATTGCGGGAATAGCAACTGTGCCAAAGATTTCCGGTATTGCCGGGATAGACTTCAGCCCTGCAGCAATAGCTCCTCCCACCACAGCAATTACTATGCTGCTGATTACACCGAGACTCCCGGCGATAATAGTCAAAATCCCTGCGGTTGTTGGCTTCCATGTCTTCTCCATTTCTACCTCCCTTGTTAGCAACAGGGCAAATTTATATTCATGAGTTGTCCCGTCAACTTGAGTCGAATTTCATATTGAGCATTGTGTCCTCCTTTCCTTGGTAGTTGCGCGGATTATATGGTTTCTTGGTTTGGCTAGTGGCTTACGACCCCTATGACTTCTGGGGACTATCTGATAACCTACAAAGCTGGGGTATGAAGTTCATTGTGACTCAGTCTCTTGATGGCCTTGATTACCACGAAGGAACCTTCGCCGTAGCTTGACTTCACTGGCTCGATCCTATCAATATCCGACAAGTTCTTGAATATGGTCTGGCTAAATGTAAGCTCTCTGAAGCCAGCTTTGTTCAATATAGAGACAACTTCCGCTACAGAATAGAAAGTTGCCGCTCGATAAAATACATTGTTCTCCTTGTATCTTTCGTAGGACTGTCCAATTGGACTACCTCGGTCAATAAAGCCTATGACTAGGCAGCCACCTGGCTTCAGTATCCTATAGGCCTCTTTGAATGAAGATTCTAGGTCATCAACAAAGCAAATAGTGGTGACCATGAGGGCAAAATCAAATATGGAATCGCTGAAGGGGATCGCTTCTGCGACACCGCCAACTACCTCAACCCCTCTTTTGTGTGCGATTTCCCTCATTTTGACGGATGGCTCAAGCCCAAACCTAATGCCCAAAGGGGCAGCAAATCGTCCTGTGCCCACGCCAATCTCAATGCCTCGTTCATTTGGGGGCAGGTGATGTCTTACTGCTTCAAGCTCTGATTGGTACACAAACTTATGCTTGGTGAACCAATCGTCGTACCTGCTTGTATGCTTTTCAAAGGGTTCTATCTTTGTCATATATCACTCAGTCCACAATCCTCGTTTTTGTTCGCGTGCTTCTCTCTCCAGTTGGAGGAAGTGCGCCTGGTATTTAAGGTTCGGCGGATAGGAATAGGAATAAGCATAGCCTAATCTGACGAGCTCGGCATTGACCATTATTCCGTCTACCCAGACATATCTGAGTAAGCGTCCATATTCATCTTTATCCTCGACATCTTTTTCTAGCTGAATCCTTTTACCTCCGACTAGGTTGAGGTTAGCTTCTTTGGCCTCGAGATAGTAGGGCTCGCCAATTTCTGGAGTATCAATGCCGATGTACCGCACTCTTATACTGCCTTCAATCTCTATAGTGTCGCCATCGATAATTCTGGTGACAAGGGCTACATCCTCACTGACTCTGTTACAGCCTGGGGCTAAGAGAGTTAGAATTAAGGCAAGGATGATTGCTGAGCGCCCTTTATTCGACAATCCAGATTCTTGACGGGTCAGCCAAGATAATCTCTGGTGTTCCTTTGTAGATTTCAATCTTGCCCTCTACCCTCACTTTCTTATCTAGGAAATATGTTTCAGGATTGGGAGGGAATGCCTCGACAAACTTGTCTCTTATAGGTTCATTGGTTTGCCTATCCTCGTGCCAAATTACACACGTAAAGTACCCCTCATACGGGTCATGGAAATCTAAGAAGGTTGGTTGTCCTGTGGAGTCTTCAGCATAGTAGGCCCTGACTATGACCCCCTGGACTGTGACTACTTCCTCAGGATGGCTGTAGCCTATTTCTAATAGTCTGTCAGTATCTAATGCATCAATTATTTGCTCTGCTACTTGTTCTGCTTCCTGCACTGGTGATGAATTGATGGTCAGGTTCACTACTATTGTCTGGGGAGTATTGGAGGCACTCAGAGCAGCGATGGTGATGATTGCGGTATAGTCGCCGGTGCTCATACTGATGTTGTCCACCGATACGGCTACGTCGTTTACCTCTCCAGTGGAGCTGCCACTAGTGGGGCTTAGGCTAAGCCAGGGAGCACTGTCACTAATTGACCAGCTTAGCATCCCGTTGCCAGAGTTCCATATGCTTAATGTCTGGCTTCGGGGGTTAGGCTCTCCTTGTTCGGCAATGAAACTGAAGCTTGATGGTCTGGCAGTTATAGCTGGAGGCGACGGAAGTGCTTGTATTTCACATGCGACAATAGAACCAACCAGTAGAAAAGCCAATACAAGAATTGATAGTAGATATCGTTTACGCTTGTTTGTCATTTGAAATCTTCATGTTTTTGCTGGAGCTTGATTCAATTATAATTGAAAAGCTTTTAATTTGCCTCAAATTAGGTTAGAATTATCCGAATATGGCGTTGAGATATGCCCCTCAGGAAATTGAAAAGAAGTGGCAGGGGAAATGGGCTGCTGATGGTATTTACGAAGTCACGGAGGACAAGAGCCGCCCCAAATTCTATGCTCTGACCATGTTCCCCTATCCCTCGGGAGATCTGCACATTGGGCATTGGTATGCCATGGCACCCTCGGATGTCCATGCCAGATTTAAGAGGATGCAGGGGTATAATGTGCTTCATCCTATGGGTTTTGATGCTTTTGGCTTGCCGGCGGAGAACGCGGCCATCAATCGTGGCGTCCACCCTTACAAGTGGACAATTGGGAATATAGACAACATGCGGTGGCAACTGAAGAGCATGGGAGCGATCTACGATTGGAGCCGAGAGGTGGTTAGCTGCCTGCCTGAATACTATAAATGGACGCAATGGTTTTTCTTGAAGTTTTATCATGCTGGTCTGGCTTATCGAGCTAAAGCACCGGTCAACTGGTGTCCCAGATGTCAAACAGTTTTGGCTAATGAGCAAGTGGTGGCTGAGGGGGTATGCGAGAGGTGTGGTACTCCGGTGACGAAAAAGGAGTTGGAGCAGTGGTTTCTTGGGATTACCAAATATGCTGATGAACTTCTTGACTTCAGCGGTATAGACTGGCCAGAGCGCATTGAAACAATCCAAAGAAACTGGATTGGTAGGAGCGAAGGCACTGAGGTTTCCTTCGGGTTGGAACATGAGGGTGTAGGGCAGAAGGAAGTAAGGGTGTTTACTACTCGTCCCGACACCATCTTTGGAGTGACTTTCTTCCTGCTCGCGCCGGAGCACCCTTTAGTTCCCCAACTGACTAGCCCTGAGCATAAGGTTGAGGTAGAAGAATATGTTGCATGGTGCCGGCGACAGGCTGACTATGATCGAACAGCTCTGGGGAAAGAGAAAACAGGGGTCTTTTTGGGAAGCTATGTTGTCAACAGGGTGAATGGGGAAGAAATACCTATCTGGATTACTGATTACGTGCTGTTAACTTATGGTACCGGAGCAGTTATGGGAGTTCCTGCCCATGATGAAAGGGACTTCGAGTTTGCTAAGAAATTCAACCTTCCTATTAGAACTGTTATCGCTCCTCCAGGCTGGTCGGGCGATGAATTGGCAGAGCCGTATGTTGGGCAGGGCACCATGGTGAATTCTGGAGAGTTCAGCGGTTTGCCCAGTGAACGAGGATATGAGGCAGTGTGCGACTGGCTGGTAGAAAGAGGGTGGGGAAAGCGCACTATTACTTATCGTATTCGTGATTGGCTTATCTCCAGACAGCGCTATTGGGGGGCGCCCATACCTATCGTTTATTGTGACCAATGCGGGATGGTTCCTGTTCCTGAGAAGGACCTGCCTGTTTTACTCCCGCCTGACGCCGAGTTCAAGCCTACTGGTGAGTCGCCCCTCAAGTATTGTGAATCATTCGTCAATACCACCTGTCCAAAATGTGGCGGCCCAGGGCGAAGGGAAACCGATACCATGGATACCTTTATGTGTTCTAACTGGTATTTCTTGAGGTATACCAGTCCCAAGACGGATGATGCTCCTTTTGATGACGCTAGGATAAAGTATTGGCTGCCAGTGGATTTGTATACCGGGGGTGCTGAACATGCTGTGCTGCATCTTCTATATTCTCGTTTTTTCATCAAGGCATTAAGAGACGTGGGCGTGGTTGACTTTGGTGAGCCATTCACCCGTTTGTTCAATCAGGGAACGATAGTCTATGGTGGCGGTAAGATGAGTAAATCCAAGGGCAATGTAGTTGCTCCAGATGAGTATGTGGCTGAGTTGGGGGCCGATGCCGTTCGTGCTTATCTTATGTTTATCGGGCCTTGGGCACTAGGAGGGGAATGGAGCGATAGCGGCATTGTAGGTATGAGCAGATGGCTAAACAGAGTGTGGAGCTTGGTGGAGAGGGGCTATACTAGCCTGGCAGTTAGGCCAAAGGCAGAGAAAGAGCTTCGCCACATTGTACACAAGACAGTTAAGAAGGTAACTGAGGATCTGGAGAAGTTTCGTTTTAACACTATGCTGGCTAGCCTTATGGAGTTCACCAACCTTCTATCCAAGGTGCAGGAAGGAAGGAATATTTCAGCTTCTTTGTGGCAGGAGGCCATTGCGCATTTGCTTCTCCTTCTTGCTCCTAGCGCTCCTCACCTTACCGAAGAGCTATGGGTCAGGGCCGGGCATCCTTATAGCATTCATAACCAGCCTTGGCCGCAGTTTGATGAAGAGATAGCTAAGGAGGAGGAAATCACCCTGGCTATCCAGATAAATGGTAAATTGAGGGATAAGCTGGTTGTGCCCGCTTCCATAACTGGAGCCAAAGCCGAGGAATTAGCACTGGGACGAGAGCGAGTGAAAGCTTACACTGGTGGTAGGAAGGTCAGCAATGTCATTTATGTCCCTCAGCGAGTGGTAAATATCGTAGTGAGGTAGGAAATGAGGTTAACCTTTATTGGTGGCGGCACTATGGGGGAGGCGATGGTCAGGTGTGTTTTGGCCAAAGATGTTGCTGTGCCTCAAGATATTATTGTTAGCGATGTGGATCGCTCGAGGCGAGAACTACTGGCTAGAGAGTATGGAGTGGGGACTTCGGCTGATAATAGAGATGCGATAGATGGGGCTGACCTGATTATCCTGGCTGTGAAGCCACAGGATCTGCCGCGGGCAATGGAGCAGGTACGTGGCCCCTCGCCGCAGCAAGTCGTGTTGTCAATAGCTGCTGGCGTCAGCCTGTCTACTCTACGTCACGACTTGAGCCACTCTTACATAATTCGGGCCATGCCCAATATGCCAGCGCAGATTGGTGAGGGAATGACTGTGTGGACAGCAAGTGGTGAAGTAGGGCAGAGACAGAAGGAGATGGCCCGATCTGTTCTTGGTGCTTTGGGCGAGGAGATTTATGTCCCTGATGAAAAATACTTGGACATGGCTACAGCTTTAAGTGGCAGTGGTCCGGCTTATGTATTTCTTTTCATCGAGGTGCTTATCGATGCTGGTGTCCATATTGGCCTACCGCGCAGCCTGTCTGAGAAATTGGTGATTCAAACAGTGCTGGGCTCAACCCTCGCGGTCAAGAACATAGACAAACACCCTGCTGAGTTGAAGAATATGGTTACTTCACCCGGGGGCACTACTACCGAAGCTCTTCTCCAATTAGAAAAGGGGAATTTCCGTTCTCTTCTACTTGAAGCTGTCGGAGCCGCCTATGACAAGGCTAAGCAGCTTTAATATGTACCTTCTACCGGTGTCTGGTCCGGGTTCTGCTTACGCCATTTCTCTATAAGTTGTTCTTTCGTTTCCTTATGGTCGGGGTCAGGGACGCAACAGTCTACGGGGCAAACGTCAGCGCACTTAGATGATTCAAACCAACCTACACACTCGGTGCACTTATTAGGGTCGATGACGTAAATCTCTTCACCCTCGCTGATGGCCTCATTTTTGCATTCCGCTTCACAGGCACCACAGCTAATGCACTCCTCGGTAATTTTGTATGCCATGTTTTACTACCTCCTTAAACTTCTGATGAGCTTGATTTTAACGTGTAACCCTTTGTTTTGCAACCTCAGGAAGTGTTGAATTTCTCCTTTAGCGCAGTGGCGACATGCTCAGGGACCATACCGTCCAGGCAACCGCCCAACTTAGCTACTTCTTTGATTAAGCTAGAACTAAGAAATTGATATTGAGAGGTTGTCATCAGGCAAACTAGCTCAATATCGGGGGCCAGCTTCTTATTCATCAACGCCATTTCAAATTCACGTTCAAAATCAGAATTCGCTCTCAAGCCCCGTATCATGACTGTTCCCTTCACCTTATGGATGAAATCGACAGCAAGACCAGTGAAAGATGTGATACTAGTATTAGGCAAATCAGTTGCCACCTTCTGCGCCATTTCCACCCTTTCTTCGAGGGAGAAAAGTAGATGCTTCTCAGGCCTATCATAGATAGCGATGATTAGCTTATCGAAAAGGGTTGATGCCCGTTTAACAATATCAGCATGCCCATTGGTGACGGGGTCAAAGGTGCCAGGATAGACCGCTATTGTCATAACTTAACCCTCCCTTTGGTAAACGGAAACAAAGGTATCGCCGTAGTGGCGTTGCTTAACTAGATGTATTCCATCGTAGTCAGAATTCAGGGGAAAGCGGTTTGCATGGCAAACCACAATTGTGGTATTTGCTCCTATTAACTCCGAGTTAGCTAGGCTAGCCAGCAGTTTACCGGTAGAGGCGTCTGAGTAAGGGGGATCCATAAGAACAATATCATAATTATCGCTGAGGAAAGCAAGGGATTTGTTCACTCCGCAGCAGTAGATATGGGCTTTGTCTAAGAATCCAACTTTCGCCAGATTATATTTGATAATGTCGCAGCATTTTTTTCTTTGCTCAACAAAATCGGCCCACTCTGCCTTGCGGCTGAGGGCCTCGATACCTAGGGCACCGCTGCCAGCATACAAATCAAGTACTCGGTGCCAACTGGTTGCAGTATTCTCCAGTACAGAGAAAATAGCTTTCTTTGCTAGATTGGTCGTAGGTCGGATGAATCGCCCTGGAGGAACCTTCAGCTCAGTTCCTTTTGCTTCGCCACCAGCAACTCGCATTCTTGATTATTAGCAGTGTAGCATGATTCGGTCAGCCAGTTCAATACTCGTTCACATCTTAATCTAATCATAGCTTCAACCAATTCCACTGTGCTGGTAGCTTACCTTAGGTGTTCAGGCCCTTAAGCCTAGTTTCTTTTCTCGCTCGGCAATGATTCTGTCTAGCTCGTTCATCTCATCCTTTGAGATTTGCGCAGTAACGTCTGCCTCAATTATCTGGTGAACTTTCTCTTCTAACCTTTGGTTTACTGTCTTGCAGCCTGCTGCTTTCCATGCCTCGTAGTTTTTCCTATTCAAGAACCGGGGATACCAACCCTCTTGCTTTAAGAACCTCAAGGTATGCTCTTCCATTAAGAAGTTGCCCTCGGGGCCGACCTTATTGATCAGATCGGTGGCTAGGGTCTCCTCACTTAGTTCGATTCCATCCATAAAGTGATTCACAGCGGAAATGAGCTCATCAGCTAGCAGCAACGATTCCAGGCTAAACAGCAAGCCTGAGTTTAGATATCCTATATCGTGACAAAGGTTAAGCCCGGCCAAGGCATTTATAAGAATTGACCACAGCATCTCTATTCCACATTGGACATCGACAGCAGTCGCATCAGTACAGCAAGCGAATCGGAAGGTAGGTATGTTGTAAAATCTACTTATCTGCCCCAAGACTGCCTGAGCTTTGATAAAAACCGGTCCCCCGTAAGTACAAATTGTGGTTTTCATGTCCATATGGCTTACAAATGGACCCCAGATGAAGGGCGCACCTGGGCTTTTAAGTTGATGCAACACTAAGCTGGCAAGAGTCTCGGCATTACCTTGGGCAATACCACCAGCTAGAGTCATTGGGCCAGTAGCACCTGTCTGAACCACAGGCGGAAATACAATAGGAATTCTATACTCTGCGCAAACCAAGAGGACTTCTGCTGCTTCTTTGCCAAGCGCCAGAGGAGAAACTGGCTCCCCATACACGATAAGCGAGGGTGACATCCGCAGATTCTCATAACTACCAGCAAAGACTGTAGCCATATCAATCAGGGCCTTCATATTCTCGCCATTGGCAGCAGTAGTGAAGAATGGTTTGTCGCAATAAATGCTTCCTGCCTTATAATGATACAAATCTTGCATCTCTGGAGGGATATCGGAGGCAAGACCTGAATTAGAAGTAAAGTCAACGTTGTCACACTTTTGAACAACCTTACCTGTATTCTCAATGTCGTTGATTACTGTGGGGCGTATTTCGTGAGTATAGGGATCAATATGATTGGGTACATCCGTGCCTAATCCATAATTAACCACATTTCTTTCTAGCAGTACCTGTCCTTTGCCGTATCTTTCGGTTACCAGGATCCTAGAAGGAGCACTCTTAAGTGCCTGCTCGACCATCACGGGAGGAATCTTGACCCTATCGCGTTCAATATGCGCCCCGCCTTCTCCGAAAATCTTCAGGGCTTCTTCATTGTGGACGTTCATTCCCGTCCTCTCTAGAATCTCCAAGCTGGCAGAATGGATAGCGTAAACTTGATCTTCGGAGAGAATTTCACAGTAGGGCGTTCTATTAAGCTTTTGATTAACCCTTATCATCTTTTAGAACCTCCTCAAAAAATTGATTGACTTACCATCAACTCCACTACAGGGCCTTCCTCTGGAGCATGGCCATCGCGGCAGCTCAAATTTTCCTGTCTTCTTTTGTGATAAGTCCGTGGGCTGGCTAAATATCTGCATGGACACTGTAATCTACTTGAGACCAAAAACCTGA
>CAZJGF010000019.1:2392-5524 GCA_964545665.1 uncultured Dehalococcoidales bacterium | reverse complement strand
GGGCTGGCTAAATATCTGCATGGACACTGTAATCTACTTGAGACCAAAAACCTGATCGGGAAGCCACAGGGCTAGCTGCGGGAAAAACAAGACTAACATGAGCACGCAGAATTGAATCACTAGAAAGGGCCAAATAGAGTGATAAAGGTCTACTGTGCTTATCTCGGGTGGAGCAACTCCCTTCATATAGAACAGGCAATAGCCGAAGGGAGGAGTCAGGTAGCCCATCTGCAAATTGATGAGGAAGAGAACGCCGAACCACACCGGGTCAAAACCTAAGGCAGTGAGGATGGGAGCATATATGGGGACTGTCAAGGCTATCATGGTTACTTCTTCAGTGATACAGCCCAGGAGGATGTAGCTGAATTGCATTATTAACACAAGGCCGATGGGCGATATTGCTAGGCCCATCAAGGTCTGCTCTATTAACCGTGCGGTACCTACTGTGATGAACACGGAGGCAAACATTTTAGCCCCAAAAATAATCCACATAACCATGCAACTAACTACGAAAGTCCGGTAGCATGCCTCCGTCAGCAATTTCCAGCTAAGTTTGCCTTTTATAGCGACGCAGACCATGGCACCGGCAGCACCTACCGCAGCAGCCTCCATAGTAGCAGCGATACCAAGAAAAATGGTGCCTAGAATAAGGAAGATAAGAACAAAAGGTGCGATTATCCCTTTGCTTAGGGCAATCTTCTCCTTCAATGACACCCTTTCTTCAGGCGGTACCGGAGGGCCAAGCTCTGGCTTGAAGTGACACCTTATGCCTATATAGATCATGTAGAAAGAGGCCAGAATGATGCCTGGTATAAGTCCTCCGGCGAACAGTCTGCCTATTGATGTCCTGGTCATCATGCCGTAAAGGATGAACACTACGCTGGGCGGAATAAGGATTCCCAGTGCCCCACCAGCCATGATGGGGGCTAGGATGATGTCCTTGTGGTAACCACGCCGAAGCATCATGGGAAGAGCGATGAGTCCCATGGTGACCACGCCGGCTGTAGCCACTCCCGATATGGCAGCAACTATGGTGCAAACCAACACTGTGGCTATTGCCAGGGAACCGGGTAAAGGCGCCAACCACTGGCGCAAGGCGGTGTACAACTCCTCGGCTATCCCGGATCTTTCCAGGAGACAGGCGATGAAGATGAACAAGGGCAGGGCAACAAGGGGCAAGCTGAGCATTCCAGAATAGACCTGGCTGACAGTGTAACCAAGCATTCCAGGCCCCCCGTAGATGAGAGCCACTATCACGGAGCTAATGCCCAGGGTAAACGCCATGGGAAAACCCAAGAATAAGCAGCCGAAAAGACAGGCAAGAAGCAGGCCAAGATAGGCAGCAGGACTCATCTCAACTCCCTTCCCTTAATAGCTATGCCGAGGGCTCGAATGAAGCGAGCTAACCCCTGGAGTAACATCAGAAAGGCGGCTATGGGTATGCATGTCTTGATTGGATATACTGGAGAGTGGAGGAAGGAAACGGTGACTTCTCTGACGGCTATTGAGTGCAGTGCCATCCTGGTGCCTTGGACGAATATTATGCCCAGCAGTAGGAAGAAGAGGGGGAAGGTCACCAGGTCGAGAATGGCTCTCCCTCTGGGAGAGAAGCGGGCATAAACAACGTCCGATCTGACATGTTCATTGACCAGAAGCACATAGGCTCCGCCGAGGACTGAATAGGCAGCAAAAATGTGACAGGATACTTCATGGGCCCAAATGGTAGGAGCGTTGAATCCGTATCTTAGGGTCACTTCCCAACACAGGATGGCAGTCAAGCAGACGATAAGGATGCTGAGAGCCTTTCCCGTTCGCTCATTGATGGCATCGATGCCATGTAAAAAGCGTAAGAGGTAGTTCACCGCTCAATCCTAGTATCCGTCTCCTTCCAGCCGGAAGGAGACGGATACCTCAGTACTCTCCCAAACAGGAACTCAATACAGAATCCTACTTTAGCCCTATTAATTCAGCCAAAGCTGGCTTCCACTCAATAATGAATTCCTTGAGTAGTTCTACTGCCTCGGTGCTAGCCTCATCTTTGGCGTACTCGGGGAGGAACGACGCCACCGTTTTCTTCCATTCCAGAACATCTTCCTCAGGCCACTCTACAATTTCAATCCCATAGTCTTCGGCCGCAATCCAGCCTTGCTGAATATCTATGTAGGATGCATATTCTGCATAGGCGTTTCCGGCGTCGACTGCTGCTTCCACCACAGCCTGAAGATCAGGGCCCAGTTCCTGCCACACCGTGCCATTTACTACAAAGTAATCGGACAGTATCGGGCCCATTATGGGTGACTTAATCCAGTACTTGCTCACCTCATGGAAACCCATGGCGATGTAATCTCCCGGATGGCCATAGGTCATGGCGTCAACAACACCGGTGGCCAGCATGGTGTAAATCTCTGTCCCTGGAGCCCAAACTACCGGGGCTCCCAATTTACCCAGTGCATTGGCTATGGGCACGTCGCCGCACCTGAACTTCGTCCCAGGGATGTCGTCTATACCATACAAGGGCACGTTCGAGGCCGCTATGACATACACTGGTAAATAGGTCGGACCAACCACATGTATATCACCGTATTTGCCGTATTCCTCTTTTATTAACTTCATCACCCTGCCATCATGCTGGCGCTCGATATACTGGTACATCTCCCACGTCGTGTCCAGCAGGTAAAGGGCGTTGGCGGCTAATACGCAGAGAGGAATCTTCCCGGAATAATAGTCGGGATAGGGCATCATGGCATCGGTAGCACCGGTGCCTACCATGTCCAGCTGTTCATCCACAGGACATATTGCCCCCGGCGCGCTTGGCTCACACATTATACGCCCACCCGACGCCCGGGTTATGTAGTCGGAAATATAACACAACCTATCCCATTCCGTTCCGGCAGGCAGCCAGGTTGACGGATACCAATTCCAGACCTTTCCTTCGGGTGCTGCTCCTGGTGGCGCCGCTGCCTCGGGGGCGCAGCCGCCAAGGGGCAATATCATCACCGCTAACATCAGTGCCACCATCCCCAGTGCACCTAGTACCGTTCTCTTCATTTGACACCTCCTTCTACCGGATTTCTAGCTTTTCCTTTCTTGAAGCCCTAGGCTACTTCATTTCTCACCTCCGATGCTCCTTTG
>CAZJGF010000019.1:0-2292 GCA_964545665.1 uncultured Dehalococcoidales bacterium | reverse complement strand
CTCCTTTGTTGATTTGGCTGCAGTGTTGCCCCCGACCGTCTCTTTGAGCTGTTGACCATAGCGTTCTTTTCGGGACTCGTACTCCTCTTCTGTCACCGGGCCCATGGCTAGATAGGCAATAGTATCATACTTTCTGGTGCCATAACCCATCTTTAGATTAAGTAAGCGCTGGAGATTATGAACCACTTGGGACTCGAAGATCAGTTCCTCACAGGTGAGAGGCTTTCCGGTGACGCCTTCAAAAAGCCAGCAGTAGTCCTGTACATGTTCCGGCACTTTGGCTGCCTCCATGCCCTGATATATTTCCCAGTTGTTTGCTGGTTCAATATCATTCCAGGGTAGTTTGCACAGGCCGACGAGGGAAAACCAGGTGCGGAATAGGGGGAAATAGTAGAGCGCCTCTGCTTTGTCGTGAAAGGTGGGAAGTTGTTTCTTTGTCTGATCCATAGAGATAAGCCAGGCTTCATCTTTTCGGCTCGCGGTCTAAATGTGGAAACCTCGACTTCCCTGATATCTTTTCCTGTAGCTCTAGCTAGTTCCCTCATGACTATTTGCCGGCATGTTCTACCCTGGCAGGGCCCCATTCCGCACTTACTTACTCTTTAGTTCGTCGATTGTTTTGAACCCGTGGGCAATCAAATCTCTAATCTCCTTAAGAGTTATGTCTTCGCAGCGGCAAACAATGGTGTTCTCCTCGTCACTGCTCATATTTATTCCCTCCGTGCCCTGATGTTTCTTACATCCATTGATAGCTCCTTTGGGACTGCGATACTAACAACGCATGTCTTGTCTTTGAACTTGAGGACATCGACTATCCTTGCTTCTTCTACTGTTTGTCCTTTGCGGTCAAGAGCATCTACCACTTCTCCTTTCTCTGGAACTGGTAGAAATTCGTAAGGGCTTCTAACTAGCGCTTCTTTTTCAGAAAGAGTCTGGTCTACAACAGATATGGTCAGCCCGGGACATTTGCTGACGGAGACACCGCAACCATTGCATAGCTCAAAGTCGCTCTCGGGCAAGTCATTCATATGTTTGAACTCCTTAATGGCTTCTCTCTTGCATGCCGCATAGCAAGGGTCGCAAAGGTATTCGCTGGAAAACACTCTAGAATAGCCACCGGACCCCGCGCTAATCTTTCTTTTGAAGGAGAAACCTGTGCCAAATCTTCAGATGTGGGCAGTCCTGTCTTCTCGAGCGTTTTTCGCTTCACCTGTCTAGCTGATTATCGCCTGTTCCAGCCCGTTTCTTATCCCCTGGCTGATAGGGCCGGAACGCAAGGTTTCAAGATGATTTATTGCCTCTTGTCTTAATTCTTTGAATCTACCATTATCATAGCCTAAGCTCTTCGCTGCACATAAGCCGGCTAGCGAACCCTCCGCCATAGCACTGGTGGCTTCTTCCACTCCAGCTACGTCACCAGCCACATAAATACCTGTCACACTCGTTTCCATATCTTCGTTCCTCAGCGTGGTATGACCGCCCAATTCAGGGATATATTTCATCTGGCAACCGGCTTGCCACAGCAGTTCATTCAAAGGTGACAAACCTACAGCAATACATATGACATCTATATCCAAATCTATTTCTGTCCCCTTTATCGGTTGCCAACTCTCGTCTAGCCTCCAGATAGTGGCTCTTTCTAAGCTTTCTTTACCATGAGCCTCTTTGACAGTGTAAGAGGTATAGATAGGAATCCCTAGCCGGCGCAGCTTAGAGGCATGAATCCAATATCCAGTCGTGGGGGCGGCATCTATGATTGCCGCTACATTGACTCCTGCCTGCGTCAATTGATAGCCCACAATAAGCCCCACATTGCCTGCTCCAACCATAAGAACATTGTTCCCGGGAACTACACCGTGTTCGTTCATCAGGGTCTGAGCAGCACCGGCTCCATATATGCCCGGCAGGTCATTATTGGGAAAGGCAAGGACCCTTTCCGAAGCTCCTGTGGCCACGATTATCTTCTTCGGCCTAAGTTTTATGAATTTGTCGTTCTGTTCGGCAGCTAAGATGCCGCCTTCTCGATACTAGCCTAGCACTGCTGCATCAAGCATAATGTCTGTTTTCTCTCTGTCCAATTTATCAGCCAAAATCTTGGCAATATCTATGCCTCTAATAGATGCATGCTCTTCTCCAGAACCAAAAAACTTATGGGTCTGTTTAACTAGTTGCCCTCCTAATTTTGAATTTCTGTCTAACAAGGTGACCTTTGCTCCCATCTGATTAGCGCTTACGGCTGCTGACAGTCCTGCTGGTCCGCCGCCGATGACCGCTATCTCAGCCTTCTTTATC
>CAZJGF010000018.1:0-19396 GCA_964545665.1 uncultured Dehalococcoidales bacterium | reverse complement strand
AAAAAGTTGGGAAGGACAGGGCTTAAGGTCTCTGAAATCTGCCTCGGCACCATGATCTTTGGCGACCAGGTAAGCGAGACAGAAGCGATAGACATAATGAGGGGCGCCATGGCTGCTGGCGTCAACTTCTTTGATACCGCTGATAGGTATGTCGGTGGAAAGTCTGAGCAAATCGTGGGCAGGGCGCTGAGGGGGGAGCGCGATTCCGTGGTACTGGCAAGCAAGGTAGCGAACAGGATGGGGCCGGGTGCCAACGATGTCGGGCTATCACGCAAGCATATTATGAAGGCAATAGAGGACAGCCTGCGACGGCTGGAAACAGACTACCTGGACCTCTATTATGTTCACCTGCCTGACTACGACACTCCTATAGAGGAGACGTTACGAGCTCTGGACGACCTGGTTCACCAGGGGAAAGTGCGTTACATAGCTTGCTCGAACTTTCGTGCCTGGCAGCTATGCAAGGCGTTGTGGGTGAGCGACGTTCACAATCTAGCTCGATTTGACTGTATTCAGTCGCCATACAACTTGCTTACACGTGACATTGAGTACGAGCTGCTGCCGCTCTGTGCCAGCGAAGGAGTTGGAGTATCTGTGTATAACCCTCTGGCGGCTGGCCTGCTTACCGGCAAACACGACCCGACCAAGCCGCCAGCCGAAGGCACCAGATTTGCTCTCGAAAGCATTGGGCCAATGTACTATGAACGCTACTGGTCGCCCAGCAACTTCGAAGCTGCAGCCCGTCTCAAGGAGATTGCCAGCGAGCATGGCCGGAGTCTGACCCAGTTTTCCCTGGCCTGGATACTGAGCAGTGAAGTAGTCACATCGGCTATCTGCGGCGCCAGCTCAGTCAAGCAGTTAGAGCAGAACCTGGGAGCTACTGAAATAAGACTATCTCCGGAAGAGCTGGCCGCCTGTGACGACGTGTGGCAGCAGCTCAGGCCGCTCAGGTTCTTCTACGGAAGGTAAGAGCCGTTATTTGTGCTGAATGGGAGGTTGAAACATGGCGCAAATTGATGTCGAGCTGACTCCTGGCTCTGAGGGCTGGGTGGCCCAGGTAAGCGTGACCGAGAAGGACAGCAGCACCAGGCATCGGGTCACTCTGAAGCGGCAGGACTATGAACGTTTGAGTCAGGGCAAATGCTCACCGGAAGAATGTATTCGCACTTCATTTGAATTCCTGCTGGAGCGGGAACCCAAGGAAAGCATCTTGAGGGAGTTTGACCTGACCGTCATTGGCCGCTACTTCCCGGAGTATGAGGCGGAACTGGCCCGGCGTCTCTCTAATATCGGTAAATGCTAGCATTTGACAGGTCACAGTGGGTTAGGCGGAGTTTAGGTTCACTTGTATAATTGTTATATGACATTGAGCCGTTTTGCGTAAGGCGAAACGAGAAGGGATAGGCGTTGCAAACCTCAGCGCCGAGGAGTTGGTGATATGGCTGATATTCGTTATGTGTGCTTATCAGATATGCACCTCGGTGAAGAAGACAGTCTGTTAACTAATTTGAAAACAGCCAGTACTGATACGGAACCTACCCGGCCAAGCCCGGTTATGAAGCAACTGGTGGAGTGTTTGAGAGCGCTCATATCTGAAAACGAGGGTGATGGAAAGCCAACGCTGATTCTGAATGGAGACATTCTCGAGTTAGCACTGACCACTACCAATCAGGCGGCTATGGTATTCGAACGCTTTATGGAACTTATTATGCCGCCTGAGGGAGGGCTTTTTGACAGGATTATCTACATCCCGGGTAATCATGACCATCACATCTGGGAGCTTGCCCGTGAGACGCAGTATGTGAATCATATTGCAGGCCTTGAGCCGGGCAGACATCTGCCTATTCCCTGGCATGCCACAAACATGTTTGTGGGCAATGATGCCAATCCGGTGCCTTCCTATTTCTTGACCAGACTGGTTAATAGATTCTCCCACTTGGAGGAGTTCGTTATCACCACGGCATATCCTAACTTTGGCCTCTTCAGGGAAGACGGCCAGAAGTGCGTTATCTTTCATCACGGCCATTTCATTGAATCGCTCTATCAGCTCATGAGCACCCTGATGAGCTTCATTTTTCCTGACCGTGAGGAGCCGAGACACGTTTGGGAGATAGAAGGTGAAAACTTCGCCTGGATTGACTTCTTCTGGTCAGCGATGGGGCGCTCCGGAGTGGTTGGGCAGAACATTGAGCTAGTTTATGAGAAAATGCAGGACCGGGAACAGTTCAAGGAACTCCTTTATAACCTGGCTGAGAGTCTAGTTGGAAAGTATGACTTGCCAGGCTGGAGTAAGGTGGTGGCAACGGAAACTCTGAAGCGGTGCCTTAGTGCCGTGGTAGATAAGGTCACCGGCACGGAGAGAGTTCAAACAGCTAGCCTGTTGAGCCAGGATGCGGAGAAGGGCCTTTATGAGTATGTGAACAGGCCACTGAGGGAGCAGATTCTGCTAGAACGTGAAAGAAATATGCCGTACGACGTGACCTTCGTTTTCGGTCATACGCACAAGCCATTTCAGCAGGATATGAATTTCGAGGGGTATCCACAGTGGGTAAATGTCTATAACACTGGTGGCTGGGTAGTTGATAGTGTGGAGCCCCAGGCGCTCCACGGCGGCGCAGTAATTCTGTGCGATGAAGACCTGAATACGGTCTCGCTTCGGATGTACAACGAGGACGCTGACCCACTTAAGTATTCGGTCAAGGTTGAGGAAGCCACACACGCCGGCGAAGAGAATAGTCCTCTTTACCATAAAATCCGCGGTTTGGTTAGGACATCCGAGGACCCATGGAAGACATTTTCGGCTCTTGCCGCCCAATCAGTGCGTATCAGGGCCCAGAATCTTCGCGCCAGGATAAATAAGGAAGTAGGATAGGGGGATTACCACGTAGGCTTGTTATGGACTCAATTACGGATCGTCTCTTAGTATGGTGGCTTCGTACCGGTCGGTACAAGTGGTCGCAATTTCGTCGCCGGTTATGTGAGCGCCGGTATCTCAGCACTGTTCTCCCGACGGCAAGTTCGTTGGAAGAAATTGCAGCATGTCTGAGACAGGTGAAGTGGACGATGGACGGGCCGCTGCATTTATTCGATTGCCTGAGCTACCCACAGACAACGTGGGCCAAGAAGAAGGACGATTGTGACGGTTTCTCCTGCTTGGCTGCAGAGTTGCTCTATCGGTGGAACCGGGATTGCAGCCCTGTTCTGGTTACGGCCTTGATGCGGCCAATCCGATACAGCCATACAGTCTGTGCATTTAGCGCCCCGCAAGGCGGTCTGTGTTTCTTCGATAATGCCTCATTACGGTGTGACAGTTGCCAAACATATGACGAGGTGGTGGCAGGGATTAGTCAGCGTGCTCAAAGGCTGGTCTGCTGGGATGTCAGAAATCCTGCTACGCTTGAGATGCTCGAATTTCACAACTTGTTAGTAGACAAGCAGTAGGACAGAGCGTGGCAACCGGATTAGCCACGGGTGTTTGCTCGATTTAGGTGTGTGAAAGTCGCAAAACACTTGATGATATTTCCCTTAGCCATACGGACGTCAACCAGAATTATGTCGGTATAGGTATGATAGGTGTTGACCGATATCTAAAAAGCGCACCTTGCTATTCAAGCGACTTATGTGGTCTGTCTCAGGTATTCTGGTTTTGGCTGTCACCTACGACTCACGCTACAATTGCCTTGACATCATTCAGGAGCAACCATATAACGAAGCTCAAAGGATACTTCAGCATTTGCCTTGAGCTGTAAGGTTGAGGGAGGCAGAATATGACAACTCTGAAAGATTCAATAGAAATAAAAGCGAGACCAGAAGAAGTATTTGAGTGGCTTCTCCAGCGTTTCATAGACAAGAAAGCTTATCAAGCTTGGCATCCTGACCATGTAGACGTTCGTTGGATCAAAGGTGAGCCGTTGCAGGAAGGCTCAATAGTCTATGCTGAGGAGTACCTTCACGGGGAACTGCACAAACTCAAATTTATTATCACTAAGCTAGTGCCAAATAGAGTGATTGAATACAGGCCCTTATTCCCATTGTCGATTTTTGCTTCAGGGAACACATTTCAAATAGAGCCAAAGGGAGAGAATAGTTGTATTTTCACCGCCGTGGGTAGCTTTAGAGCCGGTCCACTATTCAGAAAACTAGCCAAAAATAGAATTGAGGCTACTAAACAGCACATGAAGGAAGAAGGGGAGAACCTTAAGAAGGCATTGGAGAAAGGGAAAGACTAATCGATAGAAAGCATCTTGAGGGAGTCTGACCTGACCGTCATTGTCCGCTACTTCCCGGAGTATGGGGCAGAACTGGCCCGGCGTCTCTCTAATTAGTAATCCGGGCCCTGACCTGCTCTGGCTGCCGACTACAATGTGTTATACTTGCTTATGCGCAGTGATAGCAGCGTGAAGGAGGCAAGTATGAAATACAGTATCTGTAGTGATACCTTTCCCGATTTGGACTTGGGTGATATGTTCAAATATGCCGCCGGGCTCGGCTACCAGGCTGTGGAGCTGGCGCCTTATTCCTTTTGCAACTCAGTCATGGAAGTATCCCCAACCGAGAGGAACAAGATCAAAAAATGGGCCGAAGAGGCAGGGATAAGCATCACTGGCATCCATTCCCTGTTCACTCCCATACCAGGCATAACACCGAGATTTGGCTGTCCGCCGGGCTTGCAGCTTAACAGCGCCGATCCAGGTATTCGTCTCAAGACGAAAGAATACCTTAAGGAGCTGATGAGACTCTGCGGGGAGGTTGGCGGCAAGAACGTAGTGCTGGGCTCGGCCTCGGCACGAAGCGTGCCTGAAGGGATTAGTTATGACGAGGCCTGGCAATCTGCCCGGGACGCCTTCAGAGAGTGTTCTGAGCTGGGTGCGCAGTATGGGGTCAACTTATGCATAGAGCCGATACACGCGGCGTTGACCAATTTCATCAACACTCCAGAAGAGGCAGTCAAGATGGTGAAGGATGTTGGGCATCCGAATTGCCGCTGGATACTGGATACATTCGCCATGAACGCGCAGGGGGTGGACCTGGCCCAGGCTATCCAGCAGTTCGGGGACACTCTGGCCCACGTCCATGTTAACGATGACAACAGAAGCTGGCCAGGGTCTGGCAGCATAGACTTCAGCTCTGTTGCCAGGGCACTGAAGAGCATCAACTACGATGGCTATGTATCGGTGGAGGTGTTCGACCTGTCGCCCAATCCGGAGACGGTTGCCACCGAAGCCATCAAATATCTGAAGAAGGTGTTTGCTTTCTGATAGTTGAGCAGAGAGTAGTCTTATCTCTTGCTCTTCTCTTGCTCTGATTACTTCCTGTCTGCCGGCATGTAAGAGCGAGGGTTATGCCTGAGAGCGGAGGAGTTCGTGTGAATAAAGAGTACCTGATGGGCAACGAGGCTATGGGCAGGGGAGCAGTTGAGGCGGGGGTGAAGGTGGTTACTGGATATCCTGGCACACCTTCCTCTGAAATTCCTGACTATGTTTCTAGCTATGGAGATATCCGGGTGGAGTGGTGCATAAATGAAAAGGTGGCTCTGGAGATAGCCCTGGGTGCTTCTCTTTGCCGTACTCGCTCAATGGCGGTGATGAAACACAACGGGACAAATGTCGCCCTGGATTTCCTTATGCATCTGAACTATACCGGCGTCCGCGGTGGACTGGTGCTGATTTCAGCGGATGACCCTGGGGCAAACTCGTCGCAGAATGAAGAAGATAGCCGCATCATAACTCATGTTGATGCGCACCTGCCGGTATTTGACCCGTGGTGTCCCCAGGAAGCCAAGGACATGGTGAAGATGGCCTTTGAGCTCTCGGAAAAGACCGAGCTTTGTTTTGTGGTCCGGCCGGTCATGCGTGTCTGCCACGCTCATAGCCAGGTCACCCTGGAAGAGATTGCTGCGGGTAATGCCACTCCGTACTTCGAGGACGACCGTTCCCGCTTCATCATGAGCGCAGTCAGAGAACCTCAGGCTGGGGGAGTCCTCAGGCCAGTTTTGAGGCATAAATGGCTGAACGGTAAGCGGTTGGAACTGTCACAAATCATGGAAGACAGCCCGTTTAATCAGGTAGAGGAGAGTGAGGGGAATATCGGTCTGATTGCCTGCGGCATCGGTTATGCCTATGTAAGGGAGGCGGAAGAGATACTTGGCAAGAAGTTCCCGGTTCTCAAATTAGGAACTCTGCCCCTTCCCAGGGACAGAGTGCTCGACTTCGCTGGTAAGATGGACAAGCTTGTGGTCTACGAGGATAGCGAAGCTGTCGTAGAAGGTCTAATCAAGCAGCTATTACATGATGAGCGTATTGAGGTGGAGGTAATTGGCAGAAGCGGTTTTCTCCCCATGGAAGGGGAGTTATCAACCGAGGCGGTGCTTGCGTCGCTGGCGGCACTTTACCCGGCCCTTGAGAAATCCCTGCCGAAATCTGTGCCCCTCGATATTGACATTCCCATACGGACTCGTACCCAGTGCGTAGGCTGTCCCTACCGCGGCTTGTTGCACGCGCTGAAGCTAACTGCTCGCAAGAGCCACGGCATCGTAACCGGCGATATTGGCTGCTATGACGCTGGGTCTTTCCTTCCTCTGGAGCTGCAATCAACTATTTACTGTATGGGTTCATCCATTCCGATAGCGAACGGCATAGCATACAGCGGCTCCGGGCAACCGATTTTCTCCATAATTGGCGATTCAACTTTCTTCCACAACGGGGTTCTGGGGCTGATTAATGCCGTTCACAATGCGGTGGATATGGTGGTAGTCATTTGTGATAACCGAACGACAGCTATGACCGGTTTCCAGCCTCATCCCGGTAGCGATACCAGTATCAGTGGGAAGCCAGTAGTGGCAATAGATATTGCCAGGCTGGCCAGCTCCATTGGAGCAACAAGCGTGCAGGTAGTGAACCCCTATCATATCCCCGAGGTGACGGAGGCGTTAGACAAGGCCGCTGCCGAGAAAGGCGTCTCGGTCATTGTTGTCTCGTCGCCGTGCTACCTGCTGGGCAGGCGGACAGGCGACATCGGCTTTACCCCGCGACAGGTCAGCATAGACGCTGACCTGTGCAATGGTTGCAAGGTTTGCATTGACTACTTTGGCTGCCCGGCAATACGATTCAGTAACGACAAAGCCAGTATTGACCAGGCTACCTGTGTAGGCTGTGGGATGTGCGTAGATGTATGCAAGAGGGGAGCGATAACATGAACCTCAATATACTCATAGCCGGCGTTGGCGGGCAGGGCAATCTGTTTGCATCCAGCATCCTGGCCAACTATTTCATCAACAGCGGATATCAAGTTGGTGCAGTGGAGACCATCGGTGCGGCCCAGAGGGGAGGTTCGGTAGTATCCCACTTGAGGGTCAGTGACTCAGATATATACTCGCCGCTGATTCCGGCAGGGAAGGTTGACCTACTTATGGGTTTTGAGACTCTGGAGATGCTGAGGCATTTCAGAATGCTGGGCGCTGACGGCGCTTACCTGCTTAACGATTTTAAGGAACCGACGGTGCTTTGTAATATGGAGCTAGATGCCTATCCATCGGATGAAGTCATTGCGGCAGCTCTTGGTGAATCAGGCAAGAAGGGTTACACGATAAAGGCCACTGCGTGTGCCAGGCAGATTGGTGATAGCCTTCTGACCAACGTGGTGATGCTGGGTGCCCTATGCCGGTTGTCCCCGTTGTTAAATGGCGAAGGAGTCAAGCAGGTTCTTGGCAGCAGGTCACCGCCAAAGGCGCGAGAGCTGAATCTGAAAGCGTTCGACGCTGGTGGTTCATTAGTTCTGGAGGCGATGCGCCAATGAAGGGACTAGCCAATGCTAAATAAGAAAAGTAGGAGGAAATGTCAATGAGTTGGCAAGCAAAGAGACTGCGTGAGTTGGTTAACAGGCCAGGCTGTACCGATTCTGTTGGTGTTTGGGATGCGTTTAGCGCCAGGGTGGCTGAGCAGGAAGGTTTTGAATTCCTGACTGTACTGGGTTCGTTGGTATCATGGTCGCTGCTGGGCAAAACGGATTATGGCTATATAACTGAGACAGAGATGCTCGATGTCGCCCGTCGAATCGTGCAGGCAGTGAACGTGCCGATACTGGTGGATGTTGATGATGGCTTCGGTGACGCGATGATTGTTCGAAGGACGGTTCAACTGTTTGAGCAAGTGGGGGTAGCTGGGCTGATTATCGAGGACCTGAAAAGGCCGTTGCGCTGCTCGGCACTGGGAGGGGGCAGCATGGAGCCGGCAGAGGTCATGGTGCATAAGGTCAGAGCTGCTGTAGAGGCGAGAAGCGACCCCAATTTTGTCATCCTTGCTAGAACCGATGATTACGAAGGTGTTGATGAAATCCTACCCCGTGTCGCCGCTTACGCCAAAGCTGGAGCGGACATGGGGTTTGTCCAGGGCCTCACCAGTGTTGAAGATATGGAGAGGGTTGGCAAAGCATCTCCTATTCCGCTATTGGTAGTTCAGGTGTTAGGCACTAAGTTGCCGGTGGTACCGCCCCGCAACCTTGAGGCCATGGGCTACAAGTTTCACGTGTATTACCCCCTTTTCGGTCACGCTGCGCGCGCCCTACGTGATTTTGCCAGAGGACTGAAACAGGCTCTTGAAGACAGGACAAAGGTGCCTTCTATGGAGGGAGGGTTAGGTCCCATGGAGATTGAGGGAATCATGGGGCTGGCAGCAGATGTGGAGCTACAGGGGAAATACCAGGTATAGGTATTAGTGACAATGAGGTGCGGAGGCACATTTATGAGAGGTGTGAGTGTATCACGGACAGCTAGCCTCATCCTGGCTGCGGTAGCGCTTCTTTCGGTGTCATGTGCCGATGTAGCCACAAAGAGTAAGACTTACTCAGCGCCACCGCCAATGACAATTGATAGCAGTAAGCAGTACACCGCTACTATTGAAACAGAGAAGGGGGACCTGGTGCTGGAGCTATTCGCCGGCGACGTCCCGGTAACGGTCAACAACTTTGTGTTTCTTGCCAGTGAGGGGTTCTACGATGGTACCACGTTCCACCGCGTTGTCCCTGGGTTTGTGGCTCAGGGAGGAGACCCTACTGGGACCGGGACCGGCACCCCCGGTTACTCCTTTGCTGATGAGTTTACCGAGCATACCCATGTTACTGGTGCCCTGTCAATGGCCAATTCCGGCTCTGATACCAATGGCTGTCAATTCTTTATTACCTACACCCCTCAGCATCACCTTGATGGTAAGCACACGGTATTCGGCCAGCTAGCAGAGGGGATGGATGTCCTCGAAGAAATTGAGGTCGGTGATACCATAATCCGGATAATCGTAGAGGAAGCATAACCGACACTGGCTGGGTTGGTGTGCTCGGCATGAAATCCTCTTCAAGAGTTCCGGTGTAAATGGCCGCTGACTATGAGTGAGTGAAGCGGATTTGACACCAGTGTTGTGCAGTAATATTGTAATGGTGTAGTTGGCCAGCAGTTTGCGTGTGTCCGTCGGTGACTAACCACTGCTAAGACGCTGGCAATAACCGAGACGGAAACGTTTAAGTAGAGAAAGGGTGCCGGTGGCTAAGAGGGAAAACACAGCAATCCATCGAACGGCTGGAGGCACGAGCTTCGACATGGGCCTGTGGGATTTGATGGACAGTCTGGAGGATGAGCTCCTGGTTGTGGATAGCCAATACAGGGTTAGGTCAGCTAACCTGGCCCTGCGACGCAAGCTAGCCAAGGGCACCAAGCTGCCTGTTGGCAAGCATTGCTATGAGGTCTTCCATGGCAGGCAGAAGCCTTGCTCCGCTCCTTTGTGGGAATGCCCTCTTAGGAGCGTGCTGCAAGGCAAAGGTGCAACAGTAGTTATTCACCCCGACCTTACCCTCGGGGCGGGCGCTATGTCCAACAGATATACCAAGCTGACCATGTACCCGCTCAGGGACAGCCGTGGGAACGTTGAGGCCGCAGTGGAGTTGAGAAGAGACGTTACTGCGGAAAGAGAGCTGGAGAAGGAGATTCTGAAACGACGCCACCATCTTGAAGCCTTGAGCCGCGTCTCATGTGCCGTAAGCGGGCTGCATAGTCTGGACGCTATCCTGGATGTTGGCTTGGCCACTGTGTTGGACATCATCAATGGCTCCATAGGAGGTATCTTAATTTCGGATGAGGAGACTGACACGCTGTCTTATAGGGTGCACCGTGGCTTATCCGCCAAGTACGCCGAGGAGATGCGCCTCAGGATAGGCGATGGGATCGCGGGTAGAGTGGCTCAAACCGGGGAGCCAGTTCTGCTACAGGACATCTCCACAGAATCTCATGCTGCCCGTCCTGACTTGATAAGCACAGAGGGTCTGAAAGGATTTGTAAGCGTCCCTCTAAAAGCAAAGGATAAGGTCGTGGGCGTGTTGAATACCGCTAGCCACATTGCCGGCCAGTTCTCCGCCGACGACGTGGACCTGCTGCAGTCCATTGGCTGCCAGCTAGGCACAGCGATAGAACAAGCAAGACTAAATAAAAGCTTGACGAGTGCCAAAGAAAGATACCAGAGGCTGCTAAGGCAGGTGCTTACCATCCAAGAGCAGGAGCGGAAAAGGATTGCCAGAGAATTGCACGACGAGACCAGCCAGGAGCTTACTGCCTTGGCGCTTAACTTACAGGCAGTTGGTGAGATGATGGAGATGAGCAGCGTCGCAGACGCTAGAATCAAGCCGACGTTGGACAAGGCTAATTCTTTGGCAACTCATGCTGGCACTGAGTTGACCAGACTCATAAGGGAACTCCGCCCTACCTTATTGGACACGCTTGGCCTGCCCGCGGCTGTCGGTCACCTTGCTGAGTCTAATCTCAGAGCCCAAGGCATTGACGTAGTAGCAGAGTTCAAAGGCCTCGACCAGCGCCTGCCAGCGGAAATCGAGCTATCGCTTTTTCGCATTATCCAAGAAGCTATGAGCAATATTGTGAAGCATTCGGGAGCCAAAAATGTCAGTATCAACATAGAATGCAATGCCAATGAATGTGATTTGCGTATTGAGGACAATGGCAAGGGATTTGATGTCAGCCAAGTCACTGGCATCGACGAAGGTGGGCACGGCGCTGGTCTGTTCGGTATGAAAGAAAGAGTGACTATGGTAGGTGGCAGTTGCTCGTGCCAATCTCAGCCTGGGCAAGGGACCACAGTCGTGGCTAAGGTCCCAATAATGAGGAGCACAGCCGGTGGGTAAGATAAAGGTGCTGATAGTAGATGACCACACCATCGTGCGGGACGGCATCTGCGCCTTGCTAGCTCTGGTCGCCGATGTAGAAGTAGTTGGCGAGGCAGCCAATGGCAGAGAGGCCGTGGACAAGGTGGAACAGCTTGCCCCCGACGTGGTGCTCATGGATATAGCTATGCCCATCATGGATGGGCTGGAAGCGACGCGTAGAATACATAAGAAATTTCCTGAGGCAAAAGTGCTGGCCCTTACCCAACATGATGAGAGCGAGCACGTTTTCTCCATTGTTGAAGCCGGAGCCAAAGGGTTCATTAGTAAGACGGCGGCATCTTCAGAGCTTGCTTCAGGGATTCGAGCTGTTCACCGTGGCGACTCGTTTCTTTCCCCGGTTGCAGCCAAGGTTTTCGTTGAAGATTTCCAGTTGGGAGCTGCTACAGGAGGAAAACAAGACTCGCACCGACAGCTTACCAACAGGGAAAGAGAGGTGCTCAAGCTGGCTGCCGAAGGCTACACCACTCAAGAAATAGCCGACATATTGGTGCTCAGTCCGAAAAGTGTACAGGGACACAAGACCAATTTGATGGCCAAACTAGACATTCACAATAGGACTGACCTTATTAAGTATGCCATACGCAAAGGTATCATAACCGTGTGACGGCGTAGGCAGGCTCCTTCTCCTTTTAGCTTGCATCCCTCGACTTGGTCAATTTCTGGCGTGTATTCCCCCGGGGCTTTCGTATCCATAAACAGGGCCTAATTCAGCGAAATTCAGGGAGTAAGACCGCCTGAATCGAGGGCTAATCCCCATTCTGCCTCATCACCAAGCGAGGTATTATCTCCTTAAGGAGTTGAAGCGTGCAGTATCATCCTTACCGGCGAGGCGACTAGTGGACTCAGCTCTTCACGACACTTACAGGAGCTACAGCAGCAATGCTGCGAAAAGGCCTTCTTTTGACCACACGTTTGTGCCTCCTTGCCAGGCTGCCTGTCCGTTGCACATGGAGATTAGAGAATACGTTGATTTGATTGCCCAAGGGCGCGTAATGGAGGCATTGCAGGTCATAAGGGAAGACAACCCCTTCCCCTCCATCTGTGCATATATATGTAACCATCCTTGCGAAGATGCTTGTCGGCGCGGCCAGATAGATAAACCTATCGCTATTAGGGCGCTGAAGAGGTTCGCCGTAGAATTCGGTGGGGATAGAGTGATTCAACCGGAAGCGGAAACCACGCATGAGGAGAGGGTAGCCATAGTAGGGTCCGGGTCGGCAGGGCTGTCTGCTGCTTACTATCTAAGGAAGCTAGGCTACCCGGTAACTGTCTTCGAGGCCTGCTCGGAGCTAGGAGGGATGCTGCGAGCAGGTATCCCCAAATATCGCCTCCCTCGAGAGGTACTCGATACTGAGGTTCAAAGGTTGATTCAAATGGGGGTTGAAATCAGGACGAATACGCGGGTGGTATCCTTGGACCTGCTGTTTGATATGGATTACAAGGCTGTGTTCATAACCGTTGGTGCCGCGCAAAGCCGTAGGTTAGGAATAGAGGGGGAGGACAAGCCAGGGGTGGTGGATGCAATCACCTTCCTCCGCGAGGTGAACTTGGGGTTAAGACCATCCATTGGTGAGAGTGTAGTGGTGGTCGGGGGTGGCAATGTAGCAGTGGATGCTGCTCGCACAGCACTGCGATTGGACGCCAAGGAGGTTGATCTCGTTTGCCTTGAATCTCGCCAGGAAATGCCAGCTTTCGAATCGGATATTCAAGCCGCCGTAAGTGAAGGCATTGTCATCAACTGCTCTTGGGGGCCAAGGTCAATCGTGGGTGATGACAAGGTCACCGGCATAGAGTTCGTCCGGTGCACGTCCGTTTTTGACGGTGAGGGGAGGTTCAAACCATCGTTTGATGAGAGCGTTAAAACGTCTTTCACCGCCGACACACTGATAATAGCTATCGGCCAGGTCCCACAAATCCCTGAAGATTTCCGTCTCCGTATAGGCAGAGGCAGCACAATTCGAGTCGACCCGGTTACCCTTACCACTAATCGGGAGGGGGTTTTCGCTGGGGGTGATGCTGTCACTGGGCCGGCGACCGTAGTGCAAGCACTGGCAACTGGCAGACAGGCGGCTTTTCGCATTGACGATTACCTCCAGCATAGATATCCGTTAGTTGGCAAAGAGGAAAAGGAAAGCTTGCTCGGCGATCTACTGCCCAAGACCGTAGAAATGATAAGGAAGCTCAACCGCTTTGAGCCTCCCGTCCTTCCCCCTCAGGCAAGGGCGAAACAGTTTGAGCCAGTGGAGCTGGTATATGACTGGGAAAGCGCTGTCAATGAAGCCAGAAGATGCTTGCGCTGCGGCATGGGTGCTGAAATCTTGTTCCAAGATAAATGTGCTGCTTGCCTCACCTGTTTACGGGTCTGTCCTTATCATGTGCCTTACTTGGACGACAGTGGCACTGTCCAGATACCTGCTGACCAGTGTCAAGCCTGCGGTATATGCGTTGGGGAATGTCCTGCCCGGGCTATTGTTCTACGCAAGCCACAGGATCGGCGACATATTGATGAGGAGCTTGACCACGCTCTCAAGACTGCGGCACAGTCGAAGTCCAAGCCCTTGATCATCGGCTTTTGTTGCCAATATGGGCTTTATGGCACTGGCGCTCTGGCAAGGTTATGGAGGCAAGCTAAAGCTGGGATTTGGATAGTGCCTGTCCTGTGTGTAGCCAAGATAGAAGCTAAGCACATATTGCGTGCCTTTGAGATGGGAGCCGAGGGTGTCTTCATTGCTGGGTGTGGACAAGAGCAGTGTGCTAGGGAGGATACTGCTTTCTGGGCTCTCCAGAGAATTGGAAAAGCCAGAAAGGTACTGGCTCAGATTGGGCTCGAACCGAAGCGCCTTCAAGCTATTAACCTGTATCCCACGGAGACGGATCCTGCCAAGGCTTTGGACGAGTTCACCGAACAAGTAGGAGAGTTGTACTTAGCTTCAGCAGTAGGACAGGAGGTGAAAACTTGATAGTCGCAGAGCAGAAGCCATTCCAGGAGATAAGGGGCTTGATTGCTTCATACGAGAAGATATTGGTCCTTGGCTGTGGGACCTGTATGACGGTTTGCGGCGCTGGTGGTGAGAAAGAGGTCTCGCTGCTTCATGGCGCTCTGAGGATAGCACAGGCTAGAGGTGGAGACGAGTCTCATAGCTTCCTAGAATACACAGTCAAGCGGCAGTGTGATTCTGAGTTTCTGGATGTGCTTGAGGACAGGGTCAAGGAGCTGGATGCCATTCTTTCGCTAGGCTGTGGCGTCGGGGTACAGACAGTAGCCGCTCGCTTCCCGGACACACCTGTTTTGCCGGGCGTCAATACTACTTTCATGGGTGCGGCTGAGGAATTGGGTGTCTGGGATGAAAGATGCGCCGCCTGCGGAGACTGCCGCTTAGCTGAGACTGCCGGTATTTGCCCTATTACCAGATGCGCCAAGGGCATACTCAATGGTCCGTGTGCTGGCAGCAAAAATGGGAAATGTGAGGCTAACAAGGACATGGACTGTGCCTGGACCCTGATCTATAAGCGCTTGGAACGTCTGGGCCAGTTGGAGAAGATGCGCCGGTATTACCCTCCCAGAAACTTTCGCACTATTCCTAGGCCGAGAAGAATCACCAGCAAGGCCGGTATCGAACTAGGAGGTGCTAATGGCTAAATCACTATTTGAGGAAAAACTGAATTCTGACCGCTTTTTGGTGACCACCGAGGTTGGGCCTCCTAAGGGAGTTGACATTTCAGAAATGGTTCATCACATAGAGCTGCTTAAGGACAAAGTCGATGCTATTAATATCACCGACCACCAGAGTTCCGTGATGAGGTTTCCCTCTCTGGGTGGCTGTCTATTGGTGAAGGAACATGGTGGGGAACCCATCTTGCAGATGACCACCCGCGACCGCAATCGCTTGGCGCTTCAAGCAGACCTCCTGCTGGCATATTCCCAAGGCATCAGGAACGTGCTTTGCCTCACTGGTGATTCCATTGACGTTGGTGACCATAAAGAGGCAAGACCGGTGTTCGACTTGGATTCTGTGCAGTTAATCGTGACCGTCAGGACGATGGAATCAGGCAAGGACCTAGGGGGGACTGATCTCAAGGGGGCTCCAGAATTCTGTATCGGTGCTTCGGTCCATCCGGCGGCAGACTTCATTGAGCCACAACTTATCAAATTTGAAAAGAAGGTGGCTGCCGGAGCGCAGTTCTTCCAGACCCAAGGCGTATTTAACTTCGACACTCTTCGTAGGTTTATGCAATATGCCCGCCAGTTTGACGTTAAAATCCTGGCAGGCATCATAGTTCTGGCTTCAGCAAGAATGGCTCAGTACATGAATGACAACGTCCCCGGTGTAATTGTTCCCCAGGCTGTAGTCAATGAACTGGCCGGCGTGGAAAAGGGCAAAGGGCTTCAGAAAGGCATCGAAATTGCTGCGGGGCTCATAAAGACGATTAAAGAAGCAAACGTATGCCACGGAGTACATATTATGGCGGTGGGGAGGGAGAGCATCGTGCCTGAGATCCTGGAAGCGGCTGGACTGGGAATCGGCGCACACGTTTAGGGGGCTGATGGTACAGCCAAAGGATTGGGTGAGCTAATCAAATCTAATGAAAGAGAGAAGGAGGAGAGAGAAAATGGGAAACAGCCAAAAAATCCTAATCGCAGATGATGAGCCTGATTTTCTGTTAGCTTTGCAACTGACTTTGGAGGCTAAACTATATCAGGTTAGCACTGCCAGCAACAGGGCAGAAGCACAGGAAAAAATCAAGACAGGACAGCCTGATATCGTCATTCTGGGTACAATGACCCCGCGTGGGGAGGCATTCTCGTTGCATAAGTGGCTGAAGCAAAATCCCCGAACCAGGGACTTGCCCGTTGTGGTGATCGATGCTCCCCTTGAAAAGCGCCTTGTCAGTGGGTGGAGCATGGATGAGGGTGTACAAATGGAGGCTGAGGAGTACCTTACCAAGCCCATTGAGCCAGCATCGCTTGTGCCCCGTATCCAGGCACTGCTGGAACGGACGGCTAAGAGGATAAAGGTGCTGGTGGTAGATGACCACACTGTAATCAGGGATGGCATTCGAGCTGTGCTCACGCTGCAAAAGGACATGGTAGTAGTAGGTGAGGCCGTTGACGGGAAAGACGCAGTGGAGAAGACACTTCAGCTTTTACCTGATGTGGTAGTTATGGACATAATAATGCCCCTAGTGAACGGGCTGGAGGCAACCAAGCAGATATGCGCGGAATGCCCTCAGATTAAGGTTCTGATGCTAACACAGTATGACGATGAGGAGAATATCCTCATGGCTGACAATGTAGGAGCCTATGGCTTTATCCCCAAGCGGGCGGCTAGTTCTCAGCTTATATCAGGGATAAGGACTGTGTACGCAGGGCAGCATCTTGAGAAGCCGGCTGGAGTTTCCGGCTGAAACCAGATGGCACCATGTTGCTGGGCAACCTGGGTTGAGTTATTGCCAACTTGGTGGATTGTGTAAACCTGGAGCGGGAAGATTCCTTCTGGTGGAGGTGGGGGAGGACCCCATGTCTATCGGACCGGAATTATTCTCCACAAGTGCTGGTTATAATGTAACCTCAAAGTGTTACCAGAAACAGGCTAAATATCAGAGCCAAATCCTGGTGACACTGTAGGTGGATTTGAAGGAAGGCAGGGTAATCAGTACAATTTGTGGTGTGGGGGGTGTGGTCAAGCTTGTGATGTAGATGAGCCTGTAAGCAAAGAGATGGACTGGCGCGTGGTGGGGGGGGGGGGCAGGCCTGACCATTTCGTACCATCCGCCAAACTCTCAACGTCTGTGTCATGAGCGTCAAGCGCAGGTAAACCGATGACAGGAAAACCGGGGCGAAAGGAGGTGATGTTTATTTGTAGAGGAAAGAGCTCAAGGCATACTAGTCCAACAAAGCAAATCAAGAGGAGGTAACAGAATGGCTAAAGTAGCACGAGAAATGGTGGAGAAGGCCGGGGTCAATGTCGACGAACTGCTAGAACTACTGGTTAATAATGCAGCGGCTGAACTGACCACTTACTATTACTACACGATACTACGGGTGAACCTGATTGGACTGGATGGCGAGACCGTCAAGGAAATTGCAGAGACAGCCCGCATCGAAGACCGCAACCACTTTGAGGCTCTTGTTCCTCGTATCTATGAGCTTGGCGGACAGCTGCCCGAGTCCATGGTGGATTTCCACAACTGTTCTGCGTGTCCACCTGCCAGCCTGCCGAAAGACCCGACTGATACCAAGGCCATGTTGACGGTGCTGGTAGAAGCGGAGAGATGCGCGGTGCGAGGATACACCAACGTTTGTAATCTTACTGCGGGCAAAGACCATCGCACTTACGACTTGGCACAGGCTATTCTCAACGAGGAAGTGGAGCACGAATCATGGTTCTCTGAATTCCTGGGTGAGGGACCTTCCGGTCACTTCTTGCGCCGTGGGGATACTTCTCCCTTCGTTTCAAAATTTCTGAAGTAATGGCAGAATAGTGTGTCACACGGGGAGGCCTAAAACGGATTTGGGCCTCCCCAAAATTTGGGCGGCTTAGACAAAATGGAAGTCGGATTCCTTCAAAACTATCATCCGGTGACACAGGCGCTTGTGGCAACATGTTTCACCTGGGCGATGACTGCGCTGGGAGCAGCCGCTGTATTTACGGCGAGAGACATAAGCCGGAGAGTGCTTGATGCGATGCTTGGCTTTGCTGGCGGTGTGATGATTGCTGCCAGCTTTTGGTCACTGCTAGCGCCAGCCATTGAAATGTCGGAGGGGAAGGACATTCCTGCGTGGGTACCAGCAGTTGTAGGCTTTCTGGTTGGTGGTATCTTCCTGCGGGTTATTGATAGAGTACTGCCTCATCTGCATATTGGCTTTCCCACCAGGGAGGCTGAAGGTGTGAAAACTAGCTGGCATCGCAGTACGCTGCTCGTTCTTGCCATTACGCTGCACAACATTCCAGAAGGACTCGCTGTTGGGGTAGCCTTTGGAGCTCTTGCTGCTGGCTTACCTGCAGCTTCTTTCGGAGCGGCTGTTGCCCTGGCCATCGGCATAGGTATTCAAAACTTTCCAGAAGGGATGGCGGTTTCTGTGCCCCTGCGACGGGAGGGGCTATCTCGCCGGAAAAGCTTCTGGTACGGGCAGCTATCGGGAGTTGTGGAACCTATCGCCGGCGTTATTGGTGCTGCCACAGTCATTATTGCCCAGCCTACTTTGCCATATGCTCTGGCTTTTGCTGCCGGTGCCATGATATTCGTTGTGATTGAGGAGGTAATCCCGGAAGCTCAGCGTGGCGGTAATACTGATCTGGCAACCATGGGCGGCATGGTCGGTTTTGCGGCAATGATGTTGCTTGACGTCGCTTTTGGCTAGACCCGCGTTGCTTAGGCTCGAATGAGAGTATTCACCAGAGAAGAGCTAAGGAAATATGACGGAAGCAACGGCATTGCCTATGTTGCTTGCAACGGTAAGGTATATGATGTCTCCAGCAGTTATCACTGGAGGAAAGGTGTTCATCACGCCATGCATAGCGCCGGACATGATTTGACTGCTGCCCTGGGACGGGCTCCGCATGGTCTCGACCTTTTGCAGAAGTTTCCGATACTAGGCGAGCTTGCTGAGTCGGAGTAACCTGTAACCAGCTAGCTAACTGGCAGCCAGGATGGGAGGTTACGCTTATTCCTTTTTCTTCTCCAGTCCCTTCTCCTTTACCATTGCCTTTGTACGCTTACTTACCTCATCGGCTTTAGAGAGCAGATAGAGCATCCCACCCAAACACACGAGGAAAATGCCAGTGCCGATAGGTGATCCCCAGTACAGCACCAACCATAAACTCTCCATTTCTCCCTCCTTTTATTAGAACAGACTCATATGCTCAGATTATATTATACATGGGTCTACAAGGAAGCTAGAAGAAGATACACCGTCAAAGCCCGTTTGGAGCAAGCTGTGCAAGCAAACGCAAATCGTTTTTGTTTGCAAAGATTCAGGCCAAAGCTGGGTCCCCAACGACAATAAGGTAAGCCGCTCCAGGGTAACAGACCCGGAGTCGAGCAGTCCCTTCTGGTGGAGTCAGGGGGCAGTTAAACTGCGGTCAGACCGAAAATCAAGACCTTCGCTGAGCATTATATTCTGGAGGATTTTGACATAGCGGTGCATGTATGTTACCGTCGGCTGGGAGGTAAAAGT
>CAZJGF010000017.1:0-20361 GCA_964545665.1 uncultured Dehalococcoidales bacterium | reverse complement strand
CTACAGGGTTCTTACCACCTTATCACTTTTCCACAACATTCATAATAGAGCCAAATCCGACTTGACAGGATTTGGCAGTCCCCTTAAAATAGTGGTGTATACTGATCTATACTCAGTCTGCTAGCCGATGGGCGAGTGGATAGGATAAATAACAGAAGGAGGATTTCAACGACATGAGTAGTAGATACGGTAACCGGTATACCTGAGGGTACTAGTTGTGTACTCTGGCCACAAAACAATCATTAATCGTCCTTTTGTGCTCTAATATTCAACACAGAATCTGTAGTCTGTCCGGCGCTTATCAGTTTATTCAACCCATATTTGAATTCGTCTAGTATATTCGGCTAGATAGAGGCATGCCAAAAAGGGTCATTTTCTTTATAAGGTATAAATTTTTGCCAAATAAGGAGGTAATGTTATGAATAGCAAGCAAAGACTAGGCATCAAAGCTTTAATGGTTGTTCTCGGACTGTTACTTGTCCCATTATCGGTTGCTGGTTGCGCCACGACCGAAAAGCAGCCGATTCTGTTTGGTGATATCAGTTGGGACAGTGTGCAGGTGCATAATCGTATTGCCGGTTTGATTCTGGAACATGGCTATGGCTACGAGTGGGAATGCATCCCCGGCGATACAGCTCCTCTTTGGACAGGTTTGAGGAAAGGGGATCTTGACGTAATAATGGAAAGCTGGACTGAGAACATACTGGATATTTACACTCCAGCCATTGAGTCAGGAGATGCGGTTGATCTGGGCAGCAACTATCCTGACAGCGGCCAAGGGTGGCTGGTGCCAACCTACATCATAGAAGGTGACTCCGAGCGAGGAATAGAGGCGGTTGCTCCTGACCTTAAGACGATTGACGATTTGCCCAAGTACTGGGAATTGTTTAAAGACCCTGAGGTGCCGGACAAGGGACGCTTCCACAACTCAATCCCTGGCTGGAAATGTACAGAGATAAACACCCTGAAGCTCCAAGCTTACGGGCTGGATGAATACTACAACGACTTCATCACTGGCTCGGATGCGGCGCTGTCTGGTTCCATGTTCGCTGCCTATGAAAAGGGCGAGCCGTGGCTGGGTTACTACTGGGAACCGACCTGGGTTCTGGGTATGATGGACATGACCTATGTTGAGGAGCCGCCCTTTGATCAGGCGGAGTGGGACGCTGAAACCTATGGCTGTGCCTTTCCCCCCACTCAAGTTAACATAATAGTCAACAGCAGTCTTCTGGAAAGAGTGCCTGACGCGGTGGAGTTCTTCAAGAGCTACGAGACGACCGCTGCTCAGAACAACAAGGTCCTAGCCTACATGCGGGAAAACGACGCCGACACAATGGCAGGTGCCGTGTACTTTTTGCAGGAATTCGAGTCCGTGTGGACGAAATGGGTATCATCAGACGTAGCCAGCAAAGTTAAGGCGGCCCTGGCGTAGAAGCCACTGGCCATCTAAAGAGGAGAGTGCAACCTTGGAGAGCGAGTCCATTTCACCGAATGGGGAAGTCTGCGTTGAGGTCAGCGACCTATGGAAGATCTTTGGCCATGACGCCGCGCAGCTTCTCCATTCGGAGAAGCGCTTTGCCTCCAAAGAGGCTATACTGGAGGAAACCGCGTGTGTGGTGGCGCTGCGGAACGTATCTTTCCAAGTCCATCAGGGCGAATTCTTCGTCCTTATGGGACTTTCCGGCAGCGGCAAGTCTACACTGATTCGTTGTATTCTGCGACTAATTGACCCTACGGCAGGCAGGATACTAATCAATGGAGAGGACATCTGTGACTATGATGAGCGCCACCTCACCAACTTACGCCGCTATACCACAAGCATGGTCTTCCAGCACTTCGGTTTGTTTCCCCACCGCAGTGTAATTGACAATGTGGCTTACGGGCTGAAAGTCAGGGGGGTAGCCAAAGAGGAGCGCTACGCTAAGGCACGGGAAGCAATTGCCAAGGTAGGACTCAAGGAATGGGAGAGCTACCCCCCCGGCGCCCTCAGTGGCGGGATGCAACAGCGCGTGGGATTAGCCAGAGCCCTGGCTACTGAACCCGAGATACTGCTCATGGATGAGCCTTTCAGTGGGCTGGACCCCTTGATACGCCGCCAGATGCAGGATGAACTTCTGGATATACAGGCGGAGCTTCAAAAAACAACTATCTTCGTGACCCATGACCTCCATGAAGCACTGAAATTGGGGAATCGCATCGCTATTATGAGAGACGGCGAGATTATTCAGATTGGCACCCCCGAGGACGTGATAACCACGCCCAGCGATGCCTATGTGCGTGAATTCGTCCAAGATGCCACGCCAGCCAAAGTGCTGACTGCCAGCACTATTATGGAGCAACCCAATGTGCTTCTATATTCGTGGCAAGGGCCTAAGGCAGCACTGCACATACTCAAAACCAGCAGTCTAGATAATGCCTTCGTGGTAACTCGCGCTGGCAGACTCTCCGGGCTAGTTACTGTCGAGCGTCTGGTAGAGCTGATCAAAAGGAATGGCAATTCTCTCAAGGAGGCATTCGAACCTGACCTGCTCACCGCCACCACCGATACGCTGGTCGAAGACCTCTTCCCCCTAGCCGCCTCCACCAGGTATCCTATCGCTGTCGTTGATGACAAAGGCAAGTTTATGGGTGAGATATACATCAGCACCATACTGAGCTGCATGATTCAGGAGAAAGTCGAGGGGGCAGAGACTGAGCAGGAGATAAAGGTTGATGCTTGAGTTCCCCGAGTTTCTTCAAGTTCCGCTGGCAGGTTGGATTGACGCAGGTATGAGCTGGATCCTGACCAACTGGGGTGCCGGATTTGACGCTGTTGGTAATGCCATTTTGCTTGTTCTACTGAGTATTGAGCGGTTTTTCCTCTGGCTGCCATGGACGGCAGTCGTTGTGCTCGTAGGCATCGCTGCCTGGCGGGTAATGCGCTTGTGGTGGGCAGGACTGCTTATGGCAGGACTGATGGTTTTGATCGGTACCTTTGGCTACTGGGACCTGGCCATGATGACGCTGGCTATCATCGTCGCCTCGGTAATTATCTCCCTAGCTCTGGGCATTCCCACTGGCATCATTATGGCACGGAGCAATTCGGTTGAGTCCGGGCTCAGGCCATTGCTGGATGGTATGCAGACCATGCCCAGCTTTGTGTACCTGATTCCAGCCTTGATGCTGTTTGGTTTGGGCAAAGTTCCGGCGGTGTTCGCCACGATTATCTATGCTGTGCCGCCGGTCATCCGTTTGACCAACGTCGGCATACGACAGGTCCCACACAGCGTGGTCGAAGCGGCTCAAGCCTTCGGCTCCAGTTCACGGCAGATACTATTTGAAGTCCAGTTGCCCCTGGCCATCCCATCAATAATGGTGGGCATTAACCAGACAACGATGATGGCCCTGGCAATGGTGGTCATTGCCTCAATGATTGGAGCAAAGGGGCTGGGAATGGAGGTACTGCTGGCCATCAACCGTATTCAAGTAGGACGCGGCTTTGAGGCGGGACTCTGTATCGTGTTGCTGGCCATAATCATTGACCGGATAACTCATGCTCTGGCAGCCCGCCAAGAATATGCAGTGACAACCTAGAGGGAATTGGTCTTCCAAGCAGCGTGGCAGCACAGAAAAGGTGCTCGCAGTATCATAGCAACTGCAGCGAGTGAGACAAATGGAACAACTTTGGGCACCCTGGAGAATAGAATACATACAGAGAGCAAAGGCAACTGGCTGCATTCTCTGCCAGAAACCTAGGGAAAATGACGACCAGGCAAATTTCATCCTTTACCGCGGTGAAAATAACTTCGTAATCTTAAATGCTTTCCCATATAACCCGGGACACCTGATGGTAGCTCCTTATCGGCATGTGGCAAACCTGCAAGATTTGACCGACGGTGAGGCCATGGAGCACTTCGACCTGGTGAAGAAAAGCCTGACGCTGTTGAAACAGGTACTCAAACCCGATGGCTTCAACCTGGGTTTAAACGTAGGCAAGATCGCTGGAGCCGGCATAGAGGAACACCTTCACACCCATCTAGTGCCCCGATGGCAAGGCGATACTAACTTCATGCCTGTGCTGTCCAATACCAGGGTCATATCAGACGGGTTAGCAGCCACTTACAAAAAACTGAAAGCTGCTATTGCTTAAATTTCTAGTCATGTTGAGGATAGCAGTAAGTAATTCTTATGTCATCTAAATTCTTCTCAGGTAGAGGTGCCGAGCACAGCTTGAACTGCCTCCTCACTCCCACTAGGAATCAAACAAACAAGTTGGTCACCAGCTTCTAGAATAGTATCTAAAGCTGGTACCTGACATTCCTGCCCCTGACGTATCACTGTAGCAGCAATAGATCCCAAAGGTAAGGATAACCTTTCCACTGATTTGCCTGCCCCCAGTGAGCCCTCAGCTATCCTAATCAACACAATCTCCAACCCTCTATCTTTAAGGCTCAGAAGATGAACTAGCGGAAACGTCGAAATCTGCGCCTTAATATGTTCCAAAACAAGCGCCACACCATCTACAGTATGCTCAATGCCCAGCTTAGCAAAGATGTGCTCATCTTTGGGATTGTTAATCTTAGCAATGACCTTAGCAACATTGAATTTCTGCTTGGCTATCTGGCAAGCTGCCAAATTATCATCATCTTCATCAGTCACAGCAATAAACATGTCGGCTCTAGCTATCCCTGCCTTAGTTAGTACTGCTATCTCGCAACCATCACCGCACAAAGATACACTGCCCAGTTCGTCCTCCATGCCCTCACATTTTTTGGCATCTTTTTCGATGATTAATACCTCATGACCATTATCAAGTAACTCCCTGGCCAGATAATAACCTACTTCCCCACCACCAACAATTATGCCGTACATCTATTTCTCTAGTTTCTCCTTCAGCAAGCGGGCAAACACCAACGTAGGGCTTATACCTTCAAGCCCTAAGCTTTCATAGAATTCCTCTCGCAGTGGGTCGTAGATGCGGCAGATTACTCTGGGCACACCAAATATCTGTTTGGCAATCTGAGCCGCCATAGCGTTTTTGTCATCCTCTCGAGTAACCGCCACAAAAGCATGGGCTTCCGTTATGTTTGCTTTCTGCAGCCCTTCTTCATCAGTAGCACTCTCCAAAAGAGCCGTGCCCTTGAAATCAGGTGGTAACTTATCAAAGCTACTGGCATCTGTGTCAAGGATGGTTACTTTATGCCCTTCAGCATCAAGCAAGCGAGCTAACTCAGCTCCCACACGCCCACAGCCCATTATGATGACATTCACTGCTTATTCTCAGTCTATATAGACCCTCGGTATAACAAAACCTGACAGGGAGCCTCTTTTAGAACATAAGGAATAGTCGCACCCAAGTCGAACATACCAAGCCGCCTCTTGTAACCCACCCCAACTATAATTAAGTCTATCCCCCTCTCCATTGCTTCATCAACAATCCCTGGGCCGGCTTCTCGAGCCTGGAGCAAATCTGTTTCTATATCGCAACCCTCTTCAGCAGCCACATCCTCAGCATGGGTAAGTACCTCTTCCGCCTTTTCCGTTTCTGAATCAACCTGAGCATCTAGAGGAAGGCTTCTTTCCACCTCAATAACGTAAGCAACATAAATTGTAGCTTTGTACCTCTTAGATAACGTACAAGCCAATTCTATGGCATCTTCATCAGCACCGTTCCCGCTTATAGGCACTAAAATCTTCTTTGTTTCCACAAGTCAACGGATACTAAACTATCCTTCTGTATTAGTCAATAGAGGCTCTGCCCTCTTCTGCCGTCCGTATCAGGGGCAACTGCTTCCGCTGGCGAAATACAAAATAAGCAATAGCTCCAAAAGCCATCCAGCCAAAGCCAATCCATCTGGTATACGGCTGTGTAGCCACCACCATTAGCCAAATAGCACTGGTAGCCAATAACCCCAGGATGGCTGTTATAGGTAACTCATGCCCCCTGAATTTGATATTGCCCCTCAACTTAAAAGGCCGGGGAAGCTCAGGATGCCTTATCCGTAACCTAAGTATGGAAGCATGAGCTAGGGCGAAGGCCAATAAGGAGCCAAACACATATAACCTGCCCAATTGGCCAAAGGCGCCTGGACCAAAGAATCCTGGAACTAGCAGCAGAATAGCCACAGAGGAAAATAGAATTATGGATCTATAAGGCGTTTTAAACCTGGAGTGAACACCAGACAAAGTCGATGGTATAAGTCGAAACTTTCCCAGAGCAAAGGTTAATCGCGAAATACCCATAAGCCCAGCGTTGGTTGCAATAATCAAAATGGTAGCTGCCAATATAGCTACTAAGCTAGGCAGAGCCTTGAGAACTGCAGCTAGAAACAATCCGGCTATTGTCTCCCCGGGAACTATGGTTGTGGAAAGTCTGTAGGCAATGCCAGCTACAGGATCCCTGGCCCACTCCGAAGCTAACTCGGCCGGTGTCATAGTGGACAAAGATGCCACAGATATGCCACTGAACAGTACAAGCACCACAACTATCATAAGGATTAACGCCCTCGGGGCGTTCACACTTGGGCGTTTTGTTTCTTCAGATAGCTGTGATACAGTCTCCACACCGGTATAGGCGAGGCTAGCCATAGCAACGCCAAAAACCAGACTGGATGTTGTTGGCCAGTTACCCACAACATTTTGGAAAAAGACTTGAGGCTCAGGGCCAAAAAAGAAGAAAATAGCCAGGATTATAATAAGTACCTGAGTTGCCACATCCAATACGGCAAAAGCTATGTTCAAAATCGAAGATTCCTTCACGCCAATGATATTCAGCCACATCAAGAAGAAAACGATTCCCATAGCCACAATTGTACCCACCGCTGCTGAATCTTTGAGCGGTTCCCAGAAATACCCCAAATAGGATGGAACGGTATAAGCAGAGATAGCAATGGTCACAATGTAGCTAAATGCCAAGGCAGAACCTGCTACAGAACCACATAAATCGCCAAATCCTCGATGGGCAAAACTGGCCGAGCCGCCAGCCTCAGGTATCATAGCTGTGCCTTCAGCATAGGAAAGGGCAGTGAAGATGAAGAAAATACCAGCAATAAGGAGGACTATAGGAGTTGCCCCCAAAGCAATTAGAGCCACCAGACCTAAGGCATAATATATAGACGAGCCAACGTTGCCGTAGCCAGCACTGAATAAGCCAAATACCCCGAGAACTCGTCTTAAGGGATGAGCTTTAGCGCGAGGACGGCGAACAAACCTGTCGCCTGGTTTGGGATGCCAATTGTCAACCAATAAGTACTACCCTATTTTTCTGCTCGGCGATTTTAGTTTCTTCCCCAACCATTGTCAATGGGATATTCCAAAACTGCAATTTCCTACCTCCATTGCCAAAATGCAGGGCTAAGAAGCACCAGAACTGTGAAGAACTCAAGGCGGCCAACTAGCATACATAGCATGAGGACGATCTTACCCAATGATGGGAGGAGGAAATAATTCTCCGCTGGTCCCACAGAACCTAAGCCAGGACCAACATTGCCCAAGGTAGCAGCAACAGAGGAAAGGGCAGAGATATGATCCAGCCCCATAGCACTCATTGCTAAGAAACCTATTATGAGAGTAGCAAAATACAAAATAGAAGTGCCTACAATCCCCGATACAACACTCTCAGATAAGGCATTCCCTCCAAGCTTCAAGGGAATGACGGATCTCGGGCTAAAGGTAAGAACCACCTGGCGGAAGGCATGCTTAACCAGCACCAGAACTCTGACTACTTTTAATGCCCCTCCCGTTGAACCTGCTGAAGCACCTATTATCATTAAGATAAGTAGAACCGACTGTGATAACGATGGCCAGGCAGCGAAATCAGCTGTGACAAAACCAGTGGTTGTCTGAATAGACACAGCTTGAAAAGTAGCCTGCCTGAAAGCTTCACCCACTGCCTGTCCAGCGCTCCTCACTAGATCTAACGTAATAAGAAGACTGGCTGCAACAAGGATGGCTATGTAAAAGCGAAATTCCGGATTATTGAAAAGGTGGCCGGGCTGGCGCTTCCATAAAAGGTAATAATATAACGCGAAGTTTGTACCCGCCACAACCATGAAGACGGTAACAACGCTGGTAACAAATATGCTGCTATTATAGGCACCGATGCTCATATTTTGGGGTAAGAAGCCTCCTGTAGGCATAGTGCCAAAGGTAATAGTCAAGGCATCAAACGTCGGTATTCTTCCAACAAGCCACAGCAGAGCAATTTCTAGAGCCGACAAGCCAAGGTACAACCACCACAGAGTCCTTGCCGTATCACGGATGCGTCCCCCCAATCGCTCAGGCTGAGGCCCCGGCATCTCAGCTTCAAACAAATGAGCTGCGCCAATACCCAACATAGGAAACAAAGCCACAAAAAAGGTCACTATGCCCATGCCTCCAAGCCACTGGGTAAAATTGCGCCATAGAAGAATGCTTTGGGGTTGGCTCTCAATCGAGGTGAGTACTGTCGCACCAGTCGTAGTAAAGCCCGACATGGCCTCAAAACAAGCATCGAGATAACTCTGAAAAGTGCCCGCCAGTTCATAAGGGAGCGCTCCAAAGACCGATGCTAGTATCCAGGCTCCAGTGACTATTGCTAGTCCTTCGCGCCGAGTTAGGTCTCCTTCACCCCCAGGCACCAACTTCCAAAGCAACAAACCTGCGCCTGTAGTGATACCGGCTGATATGGCAAAGGCAAGAAAAGCAGACTCTCGATAATAGAGACTCCAAGCTAGGGGAAAGAGCATGAGGAGTCCCAAGATTGTTACTACTAATCCCAGATAGTGAATAACGACCTTTGTCTTCACTCTTTACTTGAAAAGCTTCTCAACCGAAGGGATAGATGAGAGAAGAGATACTATGACTACATGGTCCCCCGGCTCCACAACATTATCGCCGGGTGGAATGATGACTGCATCGCTGCGAATAATGGCTCCCATAATCGCCCCTTTGGGCAACTTGATATCCTTAGCCTTTTGCTCCGTGATAGGCGCGGTTGGACTAACGATGAATTCGATAGCCTGTGCTTGTTCATTTACCAACAAGGATACTGCGATTGCCCCACCACGGAGAACAAAGCGAGCGACTTTACTGCCACAAAGTAGGAGAGGTGACACAGCCACATCAACGCCAACCGCTTCGGCCAGTGCAATATATTCCGGCTTATCAACCAATACGATACTGCGAGAAACACCCAGATTCTTAGCCACCAACCCAGCAAGTATATTAAGCGATTCGTCACCTGTCGCAGCTACGAAGGCATCTGAGGAGGCAACTCCTTCATCAGTAAGTAAAGCACGATCAGGGTCTCCACCTTGTACCACTACTGTCCGTTTTAACTTCGTGCTGATCTCTTGACACCGGCTGGCGCTTTTTTCAATAAGCTTCACCTGCACTCCACGCTTTTCAAGTTCCTCAGCAACATGAAACCCAACGTTGCCACCACCAAAAACCATCACAGTTTTCGTTGCTAGCTTCGGCTGGCCAAAATCTGCTCCTAACTCATCCATATCCTTTCTTGCAGCAAGCAAATAGACATGGTCACCTTCTCTTATGATTTCATCATTGCCGGGCACCTTGACTCCATCAGAGCGGGCCACTACCACAACTACACACGGCCTCGGGAAAGTAATATCAGAAAGTGGCTTATCCGCCACTGCTGCTGCTGCTTCCTCCACCTTGAACTCTCTCACCTGAACACGCCCGTCAGCGAGCTCCTCCACTGGCGTTACATAAAGGCTTGACAGTATGCCCACTATCCCGTTAGCAGCCTCAATCTCTGGGTTAACGAAAAGGTCTATCCCCAGATTCCTTGGCCTGACCACCCTTCTGGGAGCATAGGGTGACTTAGCACCCACTACGAAATACCCTGAGTACTCGGGATTGCGAACTCTGGCTACAGTCTTATTGGCTCCCAACTCTCTAGCCATAAAGCAGGCAATCATATTGGTCTCGTCACTGTCAGTGGTAGCAACAACCAGATCAGCACGCTGTACCTCTGCCTCCCGCAGAACTCTGGGAGTTGCAGCGTTCCCGAGAATGACTCCAACATCCAACTCACGGCGAACGTTTTCTACCACTTCCCCAGATTGCTCCACCATAGTTATCTCCTGTCCCTCCCTTGATAGCAAAGATGCTATATATAGACCTGTTGCACCTGCACCAATTATAATAATGTACACTTATACTTCACTCCCTGAATAGAATTGCTGCTGATTATACCTTCAAGTAGAACTAACTCTAAGAGAGGGGATTTAACTCGAGTATAGGAGACAAATCTACCATCCTAGCTTCGATCTCAGTTAGTATCCAAAATTAACCCGCCCGCATCGCATCCATGCTGATTTCAATTGAGCAGCGATTTTAGCCTCTCACATGACTGTTGTCAAACTGTGTCTTCCTTAACTCATCCAGCCAAGCTATTGATTTCACCTCTCGCTGCAAAAGATACTTGATATACCCCTGCATCACTTGCTCCAGTTCCAAAGCCAATTCAGATTTCAAGACCACTCGCCTTGCCGTAGCGTAGTCACATCGCTGCCATAAACGAAGCACTTTCAAAACTTCTACCGAAATAGAATGAGCCGCAGGATCTTTTTGGCCGCAGTTGGAGCACAGAATTCCACCTTGCCCAAAACCAAAAAAGTTGACCACCGGTTTGATGGGCGAATTGCAGATGACACATCGCTGTAGTTGAGGACGATAGCCAAGACAATCAAGCAGATGCAGCTCAAAGTAACGTAACACAGTTTCATTATTGTCAGATTGGCACAGCCAGTTCAAGGCGTTAAGCAACAAATCAAACAATGGGCCATTTTCATTATTCTCCACGGTGAAGGAATCAACGAGTTCTAGAATGTACAAACCACAGGCCATACGCCATAAGTCACTCTTCAAAGCTGGGAAAGCGTCAGCAGTCTGACTTTGAGTAACAATATCAAGGTTCCGCCCCTTGGCTAACATCAGCAAGCTATAGGTCAGAGGTTCTACATTACCACCCAGCTTACTCCCCGGACGGCAAGCTCCCCTAGCTACTGCCTTGAGTTTACCAAGCTCTGGAGTATAAATGGTAAGAATCTTATCAACTTCGCCAATCCTGGTTTCCTTGATAACAACGGCGTGAGTCTGATAATTCCGAGGCGCTCCCATCCCTACGCTTCTAGAATTCCTGCCGGTCTTCAATGGCTTGACGTAAGGTCATAGCATCGGCGTATTCCAGATCGGCACCAAATGGCAAGCCACGAGCCAAACGACTAATGCGAATGTCCAAAGGTTGAATCATCTGCCGAAGATACATAGCCGTAGCTTCACCCTCCACATTAGGATTGGTGGCCAGAATCACCTCAGTGACCTGACCATCTTGAAGACGAAGTAGAAGCTCCTTCATCTTTAGCTCCCTGGAACCTATTCCTTGCGCCGGGCTAATAGTCCCATGGAGAACGTGGTAAACACCACTATACTTCCCCGTCTGTTCCAGCGGAGGAATATCTGAAGGCCTCTCTACCACGCAAATCTTGGAATGGTCTCGCTCTTTGTCCTGGCAAATAAGGCAAGGGTCACAATCAGTAATATTGAAACAAACCGAACAAAGTCTTATCTTTTCCCCCAAAGCCAAAATAGCCTCAGCTAAAGCTCTGGCCTCTTCAACTGGACTGCGCAACAAATAATAAGTCAACCTCTGAGCGCCTTTCGGCCCAATTCCAGGCAATTTACTAAATGCCTCCACCAACTTAGCTACAGGTTCAGTAGTTGCCATCTTTCCTTAAAGTGTTCACCTCGTTGTTATTCTGAGCCCTTCGCTTTCTGTCATTCTGAGGAGCAGAGTGACCCAAGAATCCCACTCAGTATAAACCTCTGCAAAGCATCCTAGAACCCTTCTACCCCTCGCTTCGCTCAAGGTGACATAAGCTCGCTGACTGCTCACTCACTCACTCCTTAATTTCAGCCCCCATTTCCAGAGCAGCCTTAATCAACGGGTTTTGCTCCTTTGACTGTGACATTTCGCTCTTATGCTCAACTAAGATACACTTTATTTTGTATGGCCGACCAAAAACCTCTTTGAGCTTTCTCTCCACTAAATGGCGGTATTTGGGGTCTTCGATCTTCTCTTTATGAAAGGAATAGTAAAAGCCTAATGTCAGAGTATCATCTTCAAGGGCTAGTGGCTCACAAGCGCTACGCAAAAAAGCATCCAAATTGCCACTGGAGCCCTCCCCCCGCAAAGACTGAATGAACTCCTTCCACCGGCCACTAAAATCGCCAAAATCTTGGGAGACTTCTCGACTTAAAGCCTCTGCACTATGTACCGCCCCACGAGTTTCAGCCTCTTCAGAAGGTTCAGGCACTTCGTGAGATGACTCGGTAACCTCGGCTCCCCCTGAAAACTCAGCTACCGTTGGCTGCTCTTGCTCGCTAGCTGAAGACAAAACACAGTTTATTAAAGCTAACTCCAGAGGCAAGGGGGAATAGTTATCACTGCGGAATTCTACACTGGAAAAAAGTTTGACCATCACAAGCAAGTAATCGAGCGTGGTGGTGGCCACAAGGCCTTTCATCTCAGCCAAATCCTCAGGGGTAACGTCCAGAGCCCCCTCACAATCAGACTTAGCCAGCAACAACCCACGAAGGTATTCCACCAACTCCAAACTAAACTGACGAAGGTCAATGCCATCGTTATTAATGCTATTTATGACTTGCAGACCAGCAGAAATATCCTTATTAACAATATGTTTCGCCAGTAGCCTGATTCGGGAATCTCCAGTCAGTCCTAATGCCGTCTGAACCTGGCCAAAATCAATTTGATTGCCATGGTATGTCAATAACTGCTGCAATATATTTTCAGCGTCACGCAGGCTTCCCGTAGCTGCTCGGGCAATAAGCTTCAAAGACTCAGCCCCAGTATGAACCTCCTCTTTCTGGCATATCAACTCCAGCTTGCCCATTATTGCCTGTTGAGACAGGCGATGAAAATCGAACCGCTGACACCTCGACATGATAGTAGCTATCACCTTATGCGGCTCTGTAGTAGCCAGCACAAAAATAACGTGAGGAGGTGGCTCCTCCAAAGTCTTTAGCAAGGCATTAGAAGCCGCCTCAGTAAGCATATGAACTTCATCTACAATGTACACCTTATAGCGAGCAAGGCTTGGGGCATAGTTTACTTTTTCTCTGAGACTTCGAACCTCATCAATGCCACGATTGCTGGCAGCATCTATCTCTATTACATCTAATGATCTGCCTTCGGTAATAGAGTGACATATATCGCAGTCATTGCATGGCTCGCCACCAGCCTGATTGAGACAATTAACCGCCTTAGCTAAAATGCGCCCTGTGCTGGTTTTTCCTGTGCCTCGAGGACCACAGAAAAGATACGCATGGGCTATTCTCCCGCTCTCCACAGCATGACGAAGAGTTTGAGTCACCGGCTCCTGCCCCACCACCTCAGCTAATGTCTGCGGACGCCACTTACGGTAAAAAACCTCAGAGCCCATCTGCTTGCCCTTTATTATACTCCCCACCACCAAATCAAGGAAGTTCTTTACCTAAATTATTAGCTTGAACCACCTTCTATGATGAAAATAGTTCTGTCATAGTCTTTTGCCAGACTATCAATAGCTTGCTCCAAAGCTGGTTTGAGTTCCTCTGGCGCTTTGTCTAACGCCCCCTCCAATACAGCTAAATTCATTGCCCAGCTTTGGCTCAGCGCCGCCCCCAGTCCCCCCCCAGTATCCTTTCCTACATCATCAGCTGTTGCTTCTTCAGATGGGGCTGGAGCCGGAGGAGCCAATGCTCTCGGCTTTTCCTTCGTGATTCCCGGCGTTGCCTCCGCCACAGCTACTTTGCCCAGATGATTGGCAATTTGCTCGGTTAGCATGGAAATTTCATCGCTCTTGCCCTGGCGAGCCATCTCAGTCATTTCATCCGCCCTCCGCTCAGCAAATTGAAGATGAAGTTTTGCTTCATCCAGATCAGAAAAAGCTAATGTCATCCTCACCTGTTCTGCAGCCAACTTGATATCATAAAGAGCATCATCAGGCAAAGCGTCCGCCGAAGCAGCAGCTGCTCCGACGCCAGCGAGCAAAATAACCGCCACACTAGTCAGAGCCACAGCCCACTTCTTGTGCCAAACAGGAATTCTGACCTCCTTCTTCACTTTCCCATGCCTGTCATAAAACATCGCTTGAAGCTGATACCGGGCCCTGGCTTTGTATTCAGCGTCAGGTCGAATAGCAGCAGTGCTTTGCATAAGCATTAGGCTAATCCTCAGCAAAGGCTCCAACTTAGATGCTTGCTCAGGATAAGCATTGAGGCAAGTTTCAATACTTTCGCCTTTAGATACGCGCTCCAGACATTCATTCAGAATATCTTCCATTTTTCTATCCTACTTATTACCCAACATCATCTTCCTTAACGCCACTATGCCATTGTATTGCAAAGCCTTTACTGTCCCCGTACTTTTCCCCAACGCCTCGGCTATTTCAGCAGTAGAAAGCTCGGCACCAAAACGGAGTGAGATTACCTCACGTTGGCTTGGGGATAACTTCTTTATATTCTCCCTTAATTCCGCAATTTCAAATCTCTGCTCAGCAATGTGTGCCGGATTTGATTCATCAACAGGAGCTACATCATCATCTTCTAAATCTACCTTCTCCACCTTACCCTGTTTCCTAAAGTAATCAATCACCTGGTTATGAGCGATGCGGAATATCCAGGAAGCAAAAGGTAAATTTCGCCACCTATAAGAGCCAATCGCCTCCAAAGCCTTAACAAACACATCCTGAGTCAAATCCTCAGCTTCAGCTTCGTTTCCCACTTTGAGATAAACATAACGATATATCTTATCGAAATGCTCCTCATAAAGCTGGGCAAAGGCTTTTCCGTCGCCCTTTATCGCTCGAGAGACTACATCCTTTTCAATAGACATCAGATTGATGTCTATTATATAGGAAAACGAAAACGTGAGAAAAAGGTTTATAGCCAGCGGAAAAGCAGGCAAAGCCTTGAATTGAGAGTCTCTATTAACTAGTAATAGATGTCACTCTTCGCCCATAGGGCTCAGAGTGACGAATACGGTTGCTAAGCAATCTACTTCAATTGGCACTACTCCGCAGATTTGCCGGGAAAGGTAGCCAAGCTAATAACCAAGTTCTCAGCAGATTCCGCACGAAGAGACATTCTCTCCATGCGGACTGCTTCTATTCCGGCACGTGGAGCGCAAGGACCAAATAGAGCAAACGATTATCGAAGCGGAACTCCCCATCAGCGACGCTATAAAGTCAGCCCAAGCTTGATAGGGGCAACGAAGCCCACGGGCCTTTACTTGTTCGCTTGCTTCTCAGCCCACTCACCTGCCAGAGGCAGCTTCCACATCTTCCCAGTTCCCGCCTGAATCATCAGGATAATCCACAAGACGAGGCCCAGAACCCAAATAATCCAGCCTATGACCCAGCCGATAATTGGAATAGAAAACAGAATAAGGTAGGCCACAGTCAACACGCCAAAGGTCATGATGGATTGCCAGGCATGGAACTTCACGAATTTGCTCTTCTTCTCAATTACCAGGAAGACTATCCCCGAAATCCAACCAAGAACATAGCAAAGAAGCCCAGCTACGTTAGCTGATAACCCAGTGCCAGTCTCCGCTGGCGGACCAGAAACACCCAACTCGGCACCACACTTAGAGCAGAATTTAGTCCCTTCGGGGTTTTCAGCGCCACATTTTGGACAGAACATTCTTCACCTCCTATCCTTCGTTTTGCCAATATAATGCAATTCAGGTTACAACTTTGTCAATAGCTTATGACCCCTGACTGGCAATATAGGCAGCAATATCAGCGAGACGGCAGCTATACCCCCACTCATTGTCGTACCACGCTAACACCTTCACCATACTGTCATCAATAACCATTGTGCTCAGGGAGTCAAAAATAGCGCTGGCTGGATTGCCTTTGAAGTCTGAGCTCACCAAAGGCTCATCACAATATTCTACAATTCCCTTAAGCTCACCTTCAGCAGCCCTCTGAAAAGCACTGTTGATCTCTTCAACAGTTACCTTTCTAGCCAGGTCAGCGACAAAATCAACAATGGACACGGTAGATGTGGGCACCCTCATGGCAATTCCATGCAGTTTCCCCTGAAGCTCTGGGATAACTACGCCCACAACGCGAGCAGCACCAGTAGTAGTAGGGATAATATTGATGGCAGCAGCCCTCGCTCGACGCAAATCACGATGAAATACATCCAGAATCTTCTGGTCATTAGTATAAGAGTGGATAGTAGTCATTAGCCCACGGGCGACTCCAAAGTTCTGGTGGAGGACTTTGACCACAGGAGCAACGCAATTAGTAGTGCAAGAGCCATTGGATATGATGTGATGCTTAGATGGCTCGTACTTGCTTTCGTTGACACCAAGGACAACAGTTATATCCTCACCTCTGGCTGGTGCTGAGATAATCACCTTCCTGGCACCACCCTGAAGGTGAGCAGCAGCCTTATCAGCCTGGGTAAACAGTCCTGTTGATTCAATCACAATATCCACTCCATGACCCCGCCAGGGGATCTCGGCCGGGTCGCGTTCAGCCAAGACCCTTATCTCTCTACCATCCACTACGATAGAATCGTCTTTAGCCTCTACTTTGCCAGGATAAATGCCATAATTGCTATCGTATTTGAAAAGGTGAGCGTTGGTTTCAGCATCGGTAAGGTCATTCACTGCCACCACCTCTAACTTGCCACTACACCGCTCTGTTATCGCCTTAAGCGCCAACCTGCCAATACGCCCGAAGCCATTTATGCCTACCTTCGTCACCATTGCCTTACCTCCTTTGTCTATTCCTTTGATAAATACAACGAGACTCCGTCTCTGTCAATCTTGCCGACGCTGCCTTCAGAAGCTAATAGCTTGAGATAAGCAATGGTCTCCAGTATGGCTAAACGCCTGTCCCAGGTCCCCAAATCACTAAAGGGCACGCCACCCGTTTCAAGCTTCCAGGGAATCTCGGCAGCCACCTGATAGGCTGTTTTCAAACCATCATCCAAAACTGTCATAATAGCCCTTTTCCTCTGCTCGTGATGACCAAATATCTCCGCCGCTCTCAGCTTCAGGCTATTAAACACCGGCCCATGCCCTGGAAAAACGAAATTCACACCAAGGCTATGTACCATTTTCAGAGAGTCAATATAATCTTTCAGAGGATTATCCCCCGATTGGGGATGAAACCCCACGTGAGGAATGGCATCAAACAGAACATGGTCGCCGGAAAACAGCCATCGCTTCTTCGCCTCATAGAGACATATATGACCTGGTGAATGCCCCGGTGTCCGCAACATCTCAAATCCAAACGAGCCGTTGGAAATCCTATCTCCATCGTCCAGTGTAACATCAGGCAGGTCAGGCGAAACAAATTGCTTCATCCACAGTGAGGCCTGTTTCAACTCAGCCAACTCGGCTTGAGGAACACCGTTACTGCTAAGCATATCCCCCATATCCTTGAGCAGGCCACCAAAATCTTTGTATCTTGAATTGATGAGTCCAGCCTCAGTTCTATGAACAGTTACCTCGGCTCCACAGAGCTCTTTTAGCTTGCTTGCCAAACCATAATGGTCAGGGTGAATATGAGTGATAACAATCCAATTGATATCCTGAAACTTGAGGCGATCCTCTCTCAGTCCCTCTCTGAAAGCCCAAATCACCTCCGAGTCACCCCAGCCACTATCAATCAGGATATTGCCATTGTTACCCTCGACTACATATACATTGGTGTAGCCTGACATGCCTTGAGGAAAAGGAAGTCTTATCTGATGGACTCCAGCTATTATTTCCATGACTTTATCTTCTCGAGATTACAGAAGGCCCATTTGCCCGCATAGCGAGCGCTATCCCCCAGCTCCTCCTCTATCCTGAGAAGACGATTGTATTTAGCCAATCTCTCGCTACGACACGGAGCGCCAGTCTTGATAAATCCAGCCTCAACAGCTACCGATAAATCAGCAATAGTGGTATCCTCAGTCTCACCAGATCTGTGACTAATAATTGTCGTCCATCCCGCTCTTTGTGCCCGTTTGACAGCAGCCAATGTCTCGCTAAGCGTGCCTATCTGATTCGGCTTGATAAGGATAGAGTTGGAGGCTTTCTCCACAATGCCTCTCTCGAGGCGCTCAATGTTGGTAACATAAAGGTCATCGCCCACAAGCTGAATCTCCTTGCCTAACTTAGCTGTAAGCAATAACCATCCTTCCCAGTCATCTTCGGCCAAGCCATCCTCGATGCTGATGATAGGGTAACTGGATACCAGGCTAGCATAATAGTCCACCATCTCCACAGAGCTAAGAGTAACACCTTCCCTGGTCAAGACATACTTACCATCTTGATAGAAACTGCTTGCTGCCGGGTCGAGTGCCAAAAAACAGTCTCCGCCAGCTTTGTATCCTGCCAGCTCAATAGCTGTTAGGATTAACTCTACCGCTTCTTTATTGGAGCAAAGCTGAGGAGCAAAACCACCCTCATCACCTACATTGGTATTCAATCCCTTATCCTTAAGAACTTTATGTAAACAATGGTAAATCTCGCTGCTCATTTGCATGGCCTGGGCAAAATCAGCAGCACCCACCGGCACTACCATAAACTCCTGAAAATCGGTAGAGCCCAGAGCATGTTTACCACCATTCAAGATATTTAGCATCGGGACAGGCAGCAGATTGGCTTGTGCTCCACCCAAATAGCGATGTAACGGAAGACCCAGAAAACTAGCCCCAGCTTTGGCTACTGCCAAAGATACCCCCAGGATAGCATTAGCTCCAAGGCGAGACTTATTGGCAGTGCCATCAAGCCCAATCAACTTCTGGTCAATAGCTGCCTGCTCTAAGGCAGACATGCCTATTATTTCTGGAGCAATGTCATCGTTAACGTGGCTTACCGCTTTAAGAACGCTGAGCCCACCATATCTAGATTTATCCCCATCGCGAAGCTCTACCGCTTCGTGTTTGCCAGTGCTGGCCCCTGAGGGGACAGAAGCCACGCCAACACTGCCATCAACCAGTGCCACTTCTACCTCTACTGTGGGGTTGCCCCGGGAATCGAGAATTTCCCTGGCCCTAACATCCTCGATACTTGCCATCTCTAAATGCATTTCACCCATATCCAACCCTCCTCTTAGCTAAAGAAATTGCCTTCTCCACCGCCTCTACAGCACTATGGACCCTAATTATAGAACCATCCTCTCGACCATTTCGAGACAACGACCAGGTATTCAAGCCAATCACTGGAATGTCTCTCTTCAAGGCATAAGCGATCTCACTGAGCGTGCCGTAGCTGCCGCCAATGGCAATCACTGCCTCAGCCGATTTAACCACCGCCATATTTCTGGCGTAACCCACGCCGGTGGCTATGGGAACATCCACATACGGATTAGCCATGCTCGAATCTTCACCGGGCAAAATGCCAACGGTCAAGCCACCTTTTGATTTAGCTCCACGACAGACCGCCTCCATCACACCACCCAGACCACCACAAATTACAGTAGCACCACACTGAGCCAATTCTTCCCCTACAGCTTCAGCTAACCTAGCTTCCTCTGCAGAACAGGAGGAATCACCAATAACTGCAACAATCATCTTAAACACTTTTGCAAATTATACTACACTAGTTGAACTTCCTCATTGCCACTTCTACTCCCTGGCTAAGAAAGCAATCGATGGCTTCAGCTACTGTGACAATTGTTGACTTAATCACCTTTTCCTCCTCAGGAGTAAAATCGCCGAGCACATAACGGACTATTACGTCTTCATTAACATTCGATAATCCTTCAGACTGCATAGGCCGCCCAATGCCCACCCTGATTCGAGGGAAATCCTCGCTCCCCAGGGCGGAAATAATCGATTTCATACCATTATGCCCCCCCGAGCCACCATTGGGACGCAGCCGAACCTTGCCCAAAGGCAAATCAAGGTCATCGCAGATCACCAAAAGGCCACTAAGGGGAATATCATGTTTACGCATCAAGCAACTTACTACTATGCCGCTGAGGTTCACAAAGGTCTGAGGCTTAGCCAGCAACAATTCGCTACCGGCTACTTCGCCGACGCCTACCCTAGCCTGGCACTGTTTGCGGTCAAAGCGAATAGAATGAAGCCTGGCAAAGTAATTTAAACAGTGGAAGCCAACATTATGGCGATTGTGCCCATAGCCCCTGCCCGGATTACCCAAACCTACGATAATTCTTGTCACTTCAGTTTCCGAGAAGCGCGGACGCCAAAATCCTAGGAACAGAATCCCACTTCCTGATTATCCTCTGCTTTTGCATTATAAGGGACAGGCGTAGCCAATTCCAATAGCTGGGTTAGCTCAACGCCAAACAGGGGAACTTCTTCACCCGGACAATGATAGAAGCCGTGTCATTTTTCTGA
>CAZJGF010000016.1:0-21168 GCA_964545665.1 uncultured Dehalococcoidales bacterium | reverse complement strand
GCCAGCTCGATTTACGCTGGACGTTCATTTTACCCCGCTGTCCAGCTATTACGCCAATTTCTTTGACATTTCTGCGCCTTCGTGTTACCCTATATCCTAGCGTCTACTAGGAAACAAAGAGTTACAGGGCTTAAGAAGGCCGGCTAGTTAAGGCCGGGGAGTTCTAGCAAAGTAGACCGGCATTTAACTAGGCGGCTTTTTGATTGCCCAAAATATGTAGGATTTGCGGAAATGGCAACGATTAATCAGCTTGTTCGCGGGGGGCGAAAGAAAATTAGGAAGCCAGTTAAGTCCCCGTCATTGCATTTCACTCATAATGCTATGTTGGGTAAGACTAGGCGGACTGAAGGCTCGCCTCAGAAGAGGGGTGTCTGCGTTCAGGTTAAGACTGTTACACCTAAGAAGCCAAACTCGGCATTGCGCAAAGTCGCTCGTGTGAGGTTAACTAATGGTATGGAGGTGAATGCTTATATTCCCGGTGAGGGACATAATTTGCAGGAACATTCTGTAGTTCTGATTCGTGGAGGCAGGGTTAAGGATGTCCCTGGAATTCGCTACCATATTATTCGCGGTGCTTTGGACCTTGAGGGGGTAGCTGGTAGGAGGCGAGGTCGCAGCCTGTATGGTGCTAAGCGTCCCCAGAAGCAATAAAGGTGGTAAATAAATGCCAAGAAGAAGTCGAAGGGTAGTGAAAAGGGTAGTGTCTCCTGACGCTAAATATAACAGCACTACTGTGGCCAAATTTGTTAACAGGTTTATGTTGAGGGGGCAAAAAACTACCGCTGAGCGCATTGTCTATGACGCTATGGAACTTGCTAGCCAGCAACTGAACGGCGATCCTGCAGAACTTCTGGAGCAAGCAATCGGGAATGCTACGCCGCTTCTCATGGTTAAGCCCCGCCGTGTTGGAGGTGCCACTTATCAAGTCCCTGTTGAGGTGGAGAAAGACCGTGGACGTTCCTTAGCTGTGCGCTGGCTGATTGCTTCGGCCCGGTCGCGTACCGGAAAGTCTATGAAAGAAAAGCTGGCAGCTGAAATGATCGATGCCATTCAAGGTCGGGGTGCAACCATTAAGAGGCGTGAAGATGCTCACAAGATGGCTGAGGCGAATAAGGCTTTTGTCCATTACCGCTGGTGAGATAGGTGCAGTGAAAACAGTACTTGAAGCAAAGGGTAAAATTATGTCGCGAACCTTCCCTTTAGGAAAGATACGAAATATAGGAATCATTGCCCACATAGATGCTGGCAAGACCACTGTCACAGAGAGGATACTTTATCATACAGGGCGTACATATAAGATCGGTGGGGTGGATGAAGGAACGGCAGTAATGGATTGGATGCAGCAGGAGCGGGAAAGAGGTATTACTATCACATCTGCAGCTACTACCTGCCACTGGAATCGACACCGCATCAATATTATCGATACTCCAGGGCATGTGGATTTCACTGCCGAAGTAGAACGTAGTCTTCGAGTACTGGATGGCGGTGTTGTAATTCTTGATGCCGTAGCTGGTGTGGAAGCTCAATCGGAGGCTGTATGGCGTCAGGCGGACAAGTACCATGTGGCCAGGATTTGTTTTGTTAATAAGATGGATAGGATTGGTGCTGATTTCTATCACACAGTCACCATGATTGAGGGGAGGTTGCGAGCAAAGGTCTTGCCCATACAACTTCCTTTAGGCACTGAGAATTCCCTCCGTGGGATCATTGACCTTGTAGAGAATAAAGCAGTTGCTTTCCCTGATGAGCCTCAATTGACGCCAGTGGAGGAACCCATACCTGAGAGCGATAAGGCTAATGTGGCTAATTACCGCCAAGCGCTCCTTGAGAAGCTAGCCCAGAGCGATGACGAAATTATGTTACTGTATCTCGATGGGCAAGAAATTCCTGTTTCCCAGCTCAAAGCAGCTATAAGAAAGCTGACTATATCTAACCAGATAGTGCCTATTCTTTGCGGAAGTGCCTTAAGAGGTAAGGGTATTCGACCATTGCTTGATGCTATCGTAGCCTATCTGCCCTCACCTTTGGATATTCCTCCCATCCATGCTATCGATCCTAGAAACGGAGAGGAAGTCTTGTGTCAAGCAAGCGATGATGACCCCTTTTCGGCTTTAGCTTTCAAAACTGTCTCTGATCCGTTTATGGGCAAGCTAACCTATCTCCGTGTATACTCGGGCAAGGTAAAGTTTGGAGCGCAGGTTCTTAATGTTACTAAGGGAAAGAAGGAGAGGCTAGGAAGGCTGTACTTCATGCATGCCAATCACCGTGAAGAAGTGGATGAAGTAGATACTGGCAGCATCGTAGCTACAGTGGGGCTTAAGGAGACCTCTACGGGTGATACTCTTTGTGACACCGCGCACCCTGTGTTTTTTGAGCCTATACGCTTCCCTGAGCCAGTGCTTTCGATGGCTATTGAACCTAAAAGCAAAGTTGATGAGGATAAGTTGGATGATACTCTGGCTAAGCTTGTTAGTGAAGATCCCAGCTTTAAAGTTTACCATGACTCAGAGACAGGTCAAGCTCTCATTTCGGGAATGGGTGAGCTACATCTTGAAGTATTGGTGGAGCGCATGTCTCGCGAGTTTGGTGTAAGAATAAGCGTTGGCAAGCCACGAGTAGCTTATAAGGAGACAATTACCCTACCTGTGGAATCTGAGGGTAGATTTGTTCGCCAGTCTGGTGGTAAAGGTCAATATGGACATGTCTGGCTTAGGCTCGAGCCCGGAAAGCCAGGCAGTGGGTTTCAGTTTTCGGATCAAACTCGAAGCGGAGTCATCCCTAAGGAATTCATCCCTTCAGTGGAGGTGGGAGTTAAGGAAGCTTTGGAGACTGGCGGGCGGGCTGGTTACCCTGTTGTAGATGTCGAAGTTGCTTTGTATGATGGAAGCTTCCACGAGGTGGATTCCTCAGAGTTAGCTTTTAGAATAGCGGGATCGATAGCTGTAAAGAGCGGTATAGCCAAAGCCAAGCCCATTCTACTGGAACCGATTATGAAGATGGAGATACTGGCACCAGCTCAATTCTTAGGCGATATCATTGGCGATTTGAATTCGCGACGGGCTCGTATCGATGGCATTGAAACTCAGCAGGATTCATGTGTTATTCACTGTTTTGTTCCCTTGGGGGAGACTTTTGGCTTTGCTACTAGCTTGAGGTCACTCAGTCAGGGCAGAGCAACCTATTCCATGGAATTTTGCCGCTACGAGGATGTACCTGCTGGTTTAGCTGAGCAAATCATGTCTAGAACAATGGTGGCTAGATGAGCGATCAGAAAGTTCGGGTTAAAATCAAAGGTTTCGATTATAGATTAGTCGATCAGTCGGTAAAGCAAATAGTAGAAGCAGTGGAACGTACCGGAGCCATAATTGTTGGACCGTTACCCTTACCTACAAAGATAGAGAAGCTTTGTGTTATCCGCTCTCCCAATATTGATAAAGACTCAAGGGAGCAATTCGAAATCCGCACGCATAAGCGTCTTATTGATATTTTGCAGCCAACTCCCAAAACTATAGATGCGTTAACTCAAATGAATTTGGCTTCCGGGGTAGAAATAGATGTCAAATTATAGTGAGACTATGTTGCAAGGTATTATTGGGAAAAAAATAGGCATGACGCGGCAGTACCTGGAGAATGGGGAATTCATAGCAGTAACTGCCCTTGAAGCAGGCCCTTGTTTTGTTACCCAGGTAAGAAATCAAACCAAAGATGGCTATACTGCTGTCCAGCTAGGTTTTGAAGAGGCTAAGCATCTCAACAATCCAGAAGAAGGACATCTCCGTGGCATAGGCAAATTCGCTCACCTCCGTGAATTCAAAGCTGATGATGCAAGCTCAGCTAAGCCTGGTGATGCGGTGGATGTCGGCTTCTTGAAGCCAGGTGACTTGATAAGTGTAAGCGGCCTATCAAAGGGTAGAGGCTTTGCTGGCGTGGTGAAGCGTCACCATTTTAGTGGCGGGCCGAAAACTCATGGACAGTCGGATCGCCACCGTGCTCCTGGCTCGATTGGTGCTACCACATACCCTGGTCGAGTGCTCAAAGGGAAGCGCATGGCAGGGCATATGGGGAACAGGAAGGTCACGGTACGTAACCTGCAGGTAGTCGGGGTTGACGCCGGTCGCAATTTACTTCTAATTAAGGGGGCAATCCCTGGAGCCAGGGGGGGCCTGTTAATTATCAAGAAGGCAGGGCAATAAGGTGCAAGTTCCGGTTTACAACCTAATGGGTGAAATTACGGATCATTTGGATGTGAGGGATGATATTTTTGCTCTCCCTTTTAATACAGCAGTGGTTCACCAAGCAATGGTGAGACAGCTAGCGAACAAACGTCAAGGAACTGCCTCCACGAAGGCCAGGGGTGAGGTTACTGGCAGCACAGCGAAGCTTTATCGTCAAAAGGGTACCGGCAGGGCAAGGAAGGGTAATATAAAATCGCCTCTCCTTAGAGGAGGTGGGGTGGTCTTTGGCCCTAGCCCTCGGTCATACCGTCAATCTATGCCCAAGAAGATGAGACGCTTAGCTTTGAAGTGTCTTCTCTCCGCCAAAGTTAACGAGGGAAACATGAAGGCGGTAGAAGATTTCCGCTTCGAGAAGCCAAGGGCAAAAGACTTGGTTGATGTCTTATCGGCGCTTGGCGTCGATTCCAATGCTTTGATTGTCACTGCTCAATCCATGCCCACTTTGGTCAAATCAGCTGACAACCTAGCTAATGCCAAAGTATTGCCTTCGGCTCTAATTAGTGTATTGGATTTGCTATCTTATAAGACGCTAATAGTCACAGTTCCTGCACTGCGCAACATAGAGCGAATTTGGGGGCGAGGGGAGGTTGTAAATGCATCTTCGTGAGTTATTGCGGCGTCCTTTAATTACCGAAAAGGGTACTCTGCTTCAGGAAGAGAATAAGTATACCTTCGAGGTAGCTGGAGACGCTAACAAGGTTCAGATTAAAGAGGCAGTTGAGGAGGCTTTCAACGTGAAAGTGGCCAAAGTCAATGTAATGACTACACCAGGAAAGACCAAGAGACTGGGTAGACGAGAAGTAAGGAGTCCTTCTTGGAAGAAGGCAATAGTTAGCCTGGAGTCGGGATACAAAATTGGTTTCTTTGAAGGTGTTTGAAGTGTTATCTGCAAGCGGCGCTATCTTAATCAAAGACAGTGTAAGAGAATTCCTACCATCCCTATTCCTCATCTGGTGGGGAATGTGAGGTAAACCTTGGGATCAGTTGTAAAGTGGCGAAGGAAGAAAATATCGAAGCACCAACATAGAAAGCTTCTCAAAAAGACTCGCTGGCAAAGGAAGCATTGATGAGGCAGAATCGGAGGTAATTTGTGGCAGTAAAGATTTGTAATCCAACTTCACCGGGACAGAGAGGTAAGGTTGCTGCGGTTTTTGACGAACTAAGCAAAGTAGCCCCGGAAAAATCCTTGCTCAGGTTGTCAAAGAAGAAGGGGGGACGCAATAACCGGGGCGTAGTAACAGTGCGACATCGAGGTGGGGGAAGTAAACGTAAACTTCGAATTATCGACTTCAAGAGAGACAAGGTTGGCATTCCTGGGAAGGTGGCATCTATTGAGTATGATCCTAATCGCTCGGCCCGAATTGCCTTAATCAACTATATTGATGGGGAGAAACGCTATATTCTTGCTCCTCTGGATCTTGCAATAGGTGACACTATCAGGGCGGGCGAGGATGTTGAGGCCAAACCTGGGAATGCTTTGCCGCTAAGCTCGATCCCTGTGGGCACTTCAGTTCACAATGTTGAGCTTGAGCCTGGCAAAGGGGGGCAAATTGTACATAGCGCTGGAAGCACTGCTCAAATCATGAATAAGGAAGGCAACTATGTTTTGCTCCGCTTGCCATCAGGTGAATTACGCAAGTTTCACTGTAGCTGCTGGGCTACTGTTGGACAGATAAGCAATGTTGACCATAGGAATACTAGATTAGGCAAGGCAGGGTGCAAAAGATGGTTAGGTCTGCGTCCTTCAGTTCGAGGCTCTGCTATGACTCCGCGAGATCACCCACATGGGGGAGGTGAGGGCAGGGCCCCTCGGGGGATGCCTCCCAAGACACCTTTGGGAAAGCCAGCCTTAGGCCATAAGACACGTCGGTGGCAGAGATCAGATAGAATGATTGTTAGGCGGAGAAAATAGAATGTCAAGATCGCGCAAAAAGGGCCCTTACTGTGACGGTAAATTGCTCAAGAAAATAGAGGGGCTCGACAGTTCAGGGAAGAAAACAGTGATAAAGACTTGGTCTCGCTCTTCTACTATTTTGCCGCAGATGATAGGACATACTATCGCCGTGCACGACGGACGAAAGCATGTGCCCATTTTTATTACTGAAAACATGGTAGGGCATAAGCTGGGGGAATTTGTGCCCACTCGGACATTTAGAGGACATATCACCAAAGCCAAAGTAACTGTGCAACCAAGGAAATAAGTCGAAGTGAAAGTAAGAGCCGGAGCTAATGATGTTGGGATTTCACCCCAAAAGGTTCGCTTTGTGGTGAATACTGTTAAGGGTAGAAGAGTTGACGAAGCTTTAACTGCTCTCAAATTCTTGCCTACCCCGGCAGCTAGAGCTGTAGCTAAGGTGATCAAATCAGCAGCAGCCAATGCTGAGAATAACTTTCAGTTATCCCCTGCTGAGCTTAAAATCACTGGTATCTTTGCTGATAAAGGACATACCTTAAAGAGGTTTCGTCCCAAGTCCAGGGGAAGAATGAGTCCTATTTTGAAGCGATCTACTAACATTACGGTTCTTGTTGAGGAGGAATAAATTTGGGACATAAAGTTCATCCTTTCGGTTTTAGGCTGGGAATTATAAAGGAATGGCAAGCCAAATGGTATAGTGAGAAAGACTATGGTCGCTTTTTGCAGCAAGACCTGAAACTGCGTCGTGTTATTGAGCGAAAATCTCGCGAGTATGGCGTTGCTCAGGTAGAAATTGAACGACCAGGAAACGAAGCAAGTATTACTATTTATTCCGCCCGTCCCGGCGTATTGATTGGCAGGGGAGGACAGAATGTGGAAGCACTGAGAGCTGAGTTAGAGAGGTCTAGTAAGGAGAAAGTTAGATTAACTATAAGGGAAATCGAGCGGCCTGAGCTTGTATCTTGTTTAGTGGCCCAAAGTATAGCCGAGCGGATCGAAGCTAGAACACCTTTCCGTCGGGTGATGAAGCAGGCTGCCTTTAGGACTTTGCAGGCTGGGGCCAAGGGAGTAAAAATAAAGTGTTCCGGAAGGCTTGGCGGAGCCGAAATTGCTCGTTCTGAAACCCATCACGAAGGTCAAATGCCATTGCATACACTGCGTGCTGATATCGATTATGGTTTTACTGAAGCACACACTTTAATGGGCCGTATAGGAGTTAAGGTGTGGATTTATAAAGGTGATATACTTCCTGAGGTGCGGAGCGAAAGTGTTACAACCGAAGCGAGTGAAGTATCGTAAAGTTCATAGAGGGCGACTAAAAGGCGGAGCCCATACCGGAGATAGTATTGCCTTCGGTGAATTTGGCTTGAGGGCTGAAGAATCTGCCTGGATAACAGCCCAGCAGATTGAAGCAACACGCCGAGTCTTAGTGCGCTATATCCGCCACGGCGGGCAGTTATGGATACGTATCTTTCCAGATAAAGTTGTGACCAAGAAGCCAGCGGAGACAAGGATGGGTGGTGGCAAGGGTGCTCCTGACCACTGGGTAGCTGTAGTCAAGCGGGGTAGAATCATGTTTGAGCTGGCCGGCATAAGTGAGGATATGGCTCGAAAGGCAGTGCGTCTCGCCTGTTACAAACTTCCTATCGCAGGTAGCTTTTCAGTTAAAGAAGGGAGCAAAGTTGGAAGCTGATCAAATTCGCGCTCTCAGTAACGACGAGATACTCAAAAAATTGGAAGAGGCTCATGAGGAACTCTTCAACTTCCGTTTTCGCTTAGCGACTCGGCAGTTGGTCAATCACCGTGAGATTCCCAAAGTCAAGAAGAAGATTGCTAGAATAGAGACTATCCTGAGGGAAAGAGAACTTGGCATAAGGTAAATGATATGGAGAAGAGAAAAGTTAGAGCCGGGTATGTGATAAGTGATAAGATGGACAAAACTGTGGTTGTGGCTGTAGAAGCTTTGAGACGGCACCCGCTTTATAAGAAGGCTGTTAAGCACAGCAAAAAGTATAAGGCTCATGACGAGGATAATGCTTGCAGAATCGGGGACAAGGTGAAGATTGCGGAGACGCGGCCTTTATCAAAAAACAAGCGATGGCGCATAGTGGAGGTAATATCCGGACGGGAATCAACTGAACCAGAACCGGTTGGTATGGAGGAAGATGATTCAGGCTTACACTAGATTAAAGATAGCTGATAATACAGGCGCTAAACAAATTATGTGCATCAATGTGCCTGGAGGGACTAGAAGGAGGTATGCGCATGTTGGTGATGTCATTGTCGCCACAGTGAAACGGGCTATACCACACGGGATGATAAAGGAAGGCGAGGTGGTGAGGGCTGTAGTTGTGCGTGTAGCTAAAGCTTATCGTCGCCTTGATGGCTCATATATTAGATTTGATGAGAATGCTGCGGTTGTCCTCAGTGAGAAAAATAACCCTAGAGGTAGCCGCATTTTTGGTCCTGTAGCTCGGGAGCTTAGGGATAAGAATTTCACTAAGATAATATCTTTAGCCCCAGAGGTTCTTTGAAGTGAAAATTAGGAAAAACGATACTGTCGTTGTTATTGCTGGCAAGGACAAAGGGAAGAAGGGGAAGGTGCGTCGTGCCTTACCCAAAAAGAGTAGAGTGCTAGTAGAGGGGCTTAATATGATTAAGCGACATTCTCGAGCCCGTAGGGCAGCTCGACAGGCTGGCATAATCGAACTCGAGGCCCCAGTCCATGTATCTAACGTAATGTTACTATGTAACAAATGTGCTAAACCTACGCGAGTTGGTTTCAAAATTCTTGATGATGGCAAAAAAGTGAGGATTTGTCGCTCTTGCCAAGAGGTGATTGACTAAAAGGGCTTAATTATGACCTCTCATTTGAAGGAGAAATATCAAGCCCAGGTGGTTCCGCAGCTTAAAGCTAGACTTGGCTATGACAACCTGATGCAGTTGCCCAAACTGGAAAAGATTGTGCTTAGCATTGGATTGGGTGAAGCAATTCAAAACCCTAAAGCTCTTGAGGCAGCGGAGAGAGATTTAACTATAATTTCTGGACAACACCCGGTAATTACACGAGCGAAAAGGCCCATTGCCTCTTTTAAACTAAGGGCTGGTATGCCTATCGGAGCAATGGTGACACTGCGAGGTAAACGGATGTACGATTTTCTTGATAGGTTGATTAATATTGTTTTACCAAGGGTTCGTGATTTTCATGGCGTACCTCGAGATTCGTCTGATGGGCGAGGAAACTACAGTCTGGGCATAAAGGAACAGATAGTTTTCCCTGAAATTGACTATGATAAAGTGGATAAAGTTCGTGGCTTCCAAGTGACCATAGTCACTACAGCTAAGGGCGATGACGAAGCCATGAGCTTGCTGGAACTAATAGGCATGCCCTTTAGGCGGAATCCTGAGTGAAGCGAAGGAACTAGAGATGGCGAAGTTATCGAAGATTGTGAAATCAAGACGAACACCAAAATATGGGGTGCAGCAACACAATCGTTGTCAATTGTGCGGCAGGCCGCGTGCCTATATGCGTAAATTTGGTTTGTGTCGTATTTGCTTCCGAAAACTCGCTGTTACTGGCGTAATCCCTGGAGTAAGAAAGTCTAGCTGGTGAGGAATTCAATTGACAGTTAGTGATCCTATTGCTGATATGCTGACCCGCATTCGCAATGCCATCATGGCAGGCCACGACGATGTCCTAGTGCCTTCGTCTCGAACAAAGCTTTCTATTGCTAGAATCCTTAAGGAGGAGGGCTTTATTGAAGATCATGAAATGCTTCAAGGTAAGCCCCAGCGTATGATTAAGTTGCATCTCAAGTATGCAGATAAGCAGCCGGCCGTGTTGGGTTTAGAAAAGGTAAGCAAGCCCGGCCTCAGAGTCTATGTGGAACGGCGTGAGATTCCACGCGTCTACGGGGGGTTGGGTATTGCTATTTTGTCTACATCACAAGGCATTATGACTGGTCAGGAAGCGTGGCGGCGTCATCTTGGTGGTGAAGTTCTATGCTACGTCTGGTAAATTGATTTAGGAGTTAGCGATGTCTCGAATTGGTTCACTTCCTGTTATCATACCTCAGGGTGTTGAGGTAAAGATTGAAGGGAACGAAGTGAGGATGAAAGGAGACAAAGGGGAACTTTGTCGGTGTTTTCATCCAGATATTGCCATTTCTTTGAAGGATGGAAAGTTAGCCGTGATGCGACCTAGTAATGGCAGAGTTCACCGCTCTCTGCATGGGCTTACTCGCAGCATTTTGGCTAATATGGCTGAGGGGGTGAGCAAAGGCTTTGAACAAATCCTAGAAGTAAATGGCGTAGGCTACAGGGTACAGAAAACTGGGGACAGATTATTGTTTCAAGTTGGATATAGTCATCCTGTGGATTTTTCTCTTCCTTCTGGTATCCATGCTACTGTTGAGGGAACAAATCGTGTCCACGTCAGCGGCATAGATAGAGAAGCTGTTGGAGAGGTAGCAGCTAAGATTCGAGCTATACGCCTGGCAGACCACTATAAGGGGAAAGGGATCAAGTACGCTACAGAAAAACTGCATCTTAAACCTGGCAAGGCAGGAAAGGTATCTAAAGGATAGTGTGTGCGATGGCTAAGCTAAATTCAAAGGGGGTTCGAAAAATACGACATAGACGACTGAGAGGCAGAGTGATAGGTACAACTTCGCGGCCCCGATTATGTGTCTTTCGAAGTCTAAACCATATTTATGCCCAAATCATAGACGATTCTATCAGCCAAACTTTGGTTTCAATGAGCACTCTTGGTGCTGATTTGGAGGACAGGAGTAGACAACTAACAAAGACTAAGGAAGCTGAAATTGTGGGTTCACTGCTTGCCCAGAAGGCATTAGATAAGGGGTTGAAACGTGTGGTTTTTGACCGGGGTGGTTATAAGTATCATGGCAGGGTCAAGGCCTTAGCCGATGCTGCCAGACAAGCGGGACTGGAGTTTTGACCGTTCGCTCTGAGTTAAGGAAAGGGTTATTCTATGAAAGCTGTTGCTAAGGCAATTAACAAAAGAGTAAAGATTGATGCTTCGGAGTTGGAGCTTGAGGAGAAGTTGCTAGCTATCGATCGCGTAACCAAGGTGGTTAAAGGCGGCAGGAAGCTTCGGTTCCGGGCCTTACTGGTAATTGGAGACGGCAAAGGACATGTAGGGGTTGGTTTAGCTAAAGCGGCTGGAGTTCCTGAAGCGATCCGTAAGGCTAGCGTTGCGGGACGAAAAGAGCTGATCGAAGTGCCTATTGTTGATGGCAGTATTCCGCATGAGATTCTAGCTAAGTTTGTGGCATCTAAGGTTTTGCTCAAACCAGCGGCGCTTGGCAAAGGTATGATTGCTAGCAATACCGTTAGAGCAGTACTTGAATTAGCAGGCATAAAGGACATCGTTAGTAAGTCTCTGGGTAGCTCCAACCGTGTTAATGTATCTAGGGCAACAATGCTTGCCTTGGCTAGCTTGAAGCGCCCCAAAGCAAGCGTAACTGGGACTGACTTTGACACGTTGGAAGAAGAGGCAAATGAAACAGAATGAGTTAGGGCCTTCTTTAGGTGCTAGGCGTGAGAGGAAACGCGTTGGCCGGGGAGATGGCAGTGGACATGGTACTTACTCGGGTCGAGGCTGCAAAGGGCAGAAGTCTCGTTCTGGAGGCGGTGTGCGCCTCGGCTTTGAGGGTGGTCAGTTGCCTCTTATAAAGCGGCTGCCACGGAAGAGAGGTTTTACCAATATCTTCAAGACTGAATACAATGTTGTTAATGTAAGTAAGCTTGATATCTTTCCACCAGCAAGTGAGGTGAGTCCAGAGCAGTTGCTTGGGGTAGGGTTAATCAAGTCCCTCTCTCTCCCTACCAAAATTCTCGGGGGTGGCGATATCAATCACCCTTTGTCAGTTAAGGCTGATAAATTCTCGGCTGCTGCGGAGAGGAAAATTCTCGCTGCTGGGGGGAAGGTAGCGAGGACTTAGAATGCAGCGCAGAGAAGGTCAACCACGCCTCATCCAGGCAATGATGGATGTGTTTGGATTGCCAGATTTGAGGCGAAGGCTGTTCTTTACCTTAGGCATCTTAGTAGTCTTCCGTTTTATGGTTCATGTTCCTTTACCTGGGGTAGATCTTGACGCTTTACGCAATTTTTTCGAACAGAATCAACTGTTAGGCATGCTTGACCTTTTTAGCGGTGGTGCCATGAAGAATTTCAGTGTAGCTGCCATGGGTGTTTATCCTTATATTACCGCCTCTATAATTATGCAGCTATTGGTTCCTGTTATCCCTAGCCTTCAAGCTATATCTCAGCAGGGGGAAGCTGGTCAGCGCAAGATCAATCGCATTACCCATTTTTTGACCGTGCCTTTGGCTGGTCTCCAGGGATATGGTCAGTTGACCATACTGCATAGTCAGAATATTGTCGGGTACCTTGAGCCACTAGTTGTTGTCACCATAGTGGTATCGATGACTGCTGGCACAGTATTCCTTGTTTGGCTGGGAGAATTGATTACTGAGCGGGGTATTGGAAACGGGATATCGATAATAATCTTTGCTGGCATCGTGGCTAGTTTGGCAGAGAATGTTGGGCGTGGCGAGCTAGCTTGGAGGACAAGTCCTCTGGGCTTGATAACCTTTGTTCTACTTGGCTTAGTCACCTTGGTATTCATAGTCATGTTCATTGAGGCTCACCGCCGTATCCCGGTTCAGTATGCCCGCAGTAGTTTTCGTGCTGGCCGTATGTACCGGCAGTCAGGGTCAACCTACATACCGCTGCGAGTAAATACCGCCGGGATGATCCCCCTTATATTTGCCATAGCGTTAATGCAGTTTCCTAGGCTAATAGCCAGCTATTTCATGGATGCACAGAATCCAAATTTTTGGAATACGATTTATAATGTTTTCGATTCCGGGGTGAGTGCACCTTCGGGCCTGGTCTATTGGGGACTATACTTCGCTCTGGTTATGGGGTTTACTTTCTTTTACACCATGATTATATTTGAGCAAATGAACCTGCCTAGGACTTTGCAACAGCAAGGTGGCTTTATCCCCGGGGTTCGCCCAGGGAAGACTACTGCCGATTACCTGAATCGAGTTGTAAAGCTGCTCACTTTCGGTGGGGCTCTCTTTCTAGGTTTGGTGGCAATAATGCCATTCATCGGTCGGGAAATTACAGGCGTTACGGCATTAACAATCTCGAGCACTGCCCTGCTTATAGCTGTTGGTGTTGCCCTAGACACCATGAAACAGTTGGAATCTCAGCTAACAATGCGCCGTTACGATGGCTTCTTAAAGTAAAGGATGTACATTATCATATTGGGTGCGCCAGGAGCAGGCAAGGGAACTCAGGCAGATATCCTGTCTAGACAGATGGGTTTACCGCGCATAGCCTCGGGTGATCTATTTCGGCAGGCGGTGGAGGAGAAAACTGAGATGGGGCTGTTAGCCAAGTCCTACATGGATAGAGGCGAGTTAGGTCCTGACGAAATAGTGATCAAAATGATTCTTGAAAGGATTAAGCTGCCTGATTGTGCCTCTGGCTGTCTTTTTGATGGTTTCCCTCGAACCTTGGGGCAAGCTGAAGCACTGGATAGATTTCTTGCTGAGCAAGGGAAAGGCATTGATAAAGCTATATATATCAAGGTGGCTGAAGAAGAGCTTATGAAACGCCTCAGCGGAAGGTGGATTTGTCGCAACTGCCAGACACCTTATCACGTGGTGAGCTCACCGCCCAAAACGCCAGGCATGTGTGATAAGTGTGGTGGTGAATTGTACCAGCGCCCTGATGATAAAGAGGAAACAGTGAGAGAGCGATTGAAGGTTTTCTTTTCTCAGACTGTTCCTATTCTTGATTATTACCGGAAGCAGAGCAAACTAATGGAGGTCAATGGTAGTCGCACGATACAAGAGGTAGCTAATGAAACACGCTCTCTACTCAAAGCAGAAAGTAAATGATTATTATCAAGTCTTCCGAGGAAATAGCCATTATGCGTCAGTGCGGCAAAATTCTGGCAGCTATCCTGGCCGGGCTGAGGGGGGAGCTAAGAGCAGGAATTAAGACTGGCCAGTTGGATGTGATCATGGCTGAAGAATTGAGGCGGAGAGGAGTTAAGCCCTCCTTCAAAGGTTATCACGGTTTCCCTGCCAATTTGTGTGTTTCGGTGAACGACGAGATAGTTCACGGTATTCCTGGTGAGCGGGTGCTGCATGAGGGCGACATTGTCTCCCTGGACGCCGGAGTCATTTTTAAGGGCTTTAACGCAGATGCGGCTATAACTGTTGGAGTGGGAGAAATAAGCCAGCAAGCCAAGGACCTTATTGCAGTCACAGAAGCCAGCTTGACCACTGGTATTGCTCAAGCTACCGGGGGGGCACATGTTGGGGATATTTCAGCCGCTATTCAAGCTTGTGTTGAATCGAGGGGCTTTTCCGTGGTCAGGGAATATACCGGGCATGGAGTGGGTAGAGAGTTACATGAAGAGCCGCAGATTCCCAATTTTGCCTTTGGCCAAGGTCCTGTGCTTCGCAAAGGCATGACTTTGGCTATTGAACCGATGGTGAATGTTGGTAGCTATCGCACTAGATTGGCTTCTAACCAGTGGACGGTGCTGACGGCTGATGGAAGCCTCTCGGCGCACTTTGAACATAGCATTGCTATCACTGGTGGCGAAGCTGAGATACTTACTTAAAGAAAGCAAAGCATGGCTAAAAAGGAAAAGATAGAGGTTGAGGGCAAAGTAACTATGTGCTTACCTAATACTATGTTCCGTGTTGAATTAGCTAACGGGCACAAGGTGTTGGCTCATATTTCAGGTAGGATGAGGAAGCACTATATTAAGATTCTGCCTGGGGATAGGGTTCTGGTAGAGCTTTCTCCTTATGACTTGAGCCGTGGCAGGGTTACATATCGGCTTAAGTGACTTTCGCCTTTGACAGATTGATGCGAATAGTTTAACATAACTAAGTTTTTACTGTCTGTGATTGGAAATGAAGGTAAGTTCTTCGGTTAAACGTCGTTGTAATAAGTGTAAGATCATTAGAAGGAAGGGCGTTGTCAGGGTTATCTGTCAGAATCCAAGGCATAAACAGAGGCAGGGCTAGTTCCACCCAAGCAAATCCACAATCTTGCCGAGTGAGAAATAGATAGTGGCACGCATCGCTGGTGTAGATCTTCCTAAGGGCAAGCCGATCAAAGTGGCTTTGCAATATGTCTACGGGATTGGTTCCACATCAAGTCAACGGATTTTATCCGTTGCCGAAGTTGACCCTGATGTCAGGGTTAAGGACCTTTCTGAGGAACAGGTTAGCCAGCTCCGCAGCGTTGTTGATAAGCAGTATAAGGTCGAAGGGGATCTCAGGAGGGAAGTTCAGTTCAACATAAAGCGCCTTATTGACATTGGTTGCTCTCGGGGCATGAGGCATCGCCGGAATTTACCTGTTCATGGGCAAAGGACGCGCACTAATGCTCGTACTAAGAGAGGTCCAAAGAAGACAGTGGCTGGCAGAGGGCAAAGGCGTGGCGTAGCTAAGAAGTAAATCGCGTGTAGTTAAATGGCAAAGAAAGGAAAGGCTAAAACAGGGAAGAGGGCGCGTAGAGGAATCAGCGAAGGGAGAGCTTATATTCAATCTACGTTCAATAATACCATTGTCACCATTACTGACCTTGAGGGCAATGTTGTTGCCTGGGGGAGTTCCGGTAAGGCTGGATTCAAGGGCTCGAGGAAGGGTACTCCCTATGCTGCTCAACTAGCTGCTCAGGGAGCAGCACGGCAAGCGTTGAACGATGGCATGCGCCGGGTCGGGGTTTATGTTAAGGGCCCTGGCAGTGGGCGTGAAGCAGCTATCCGCTCCTTACAGGCTTCGGGGCTTACTGTTACTAGCATTAGAGACGTAACCGCTATTCCTCATGATGGCTGTCGTCCCCGTGGCAGGAGAAGGGTATAGGAAATGGCGCGCTATACAGGACCTGCTTGTCGCTTATGTCGCTACCTTAGTGAGAAACTGATGCTTAAGGGAGAGAAATGCTCTACTCACAAGTGTCCTTTGGAGAAGAGGAATGTCCCTCCTGGTGGGCGTCCTAAGACTCGACGTAGGATCTCAGGTCGTGCGCTTCAACTGCGGGAAAAACAGAAGATCCGTTTCAGCTACGGCGTTTTAGAGAGGCAATTTCGCCGCTTCTTTGCTGATGCGGTGAAGGCTCCTGGCATCACAGCAGAAAACTTTCTCATATTGCTGGAAAGACGGCTGGACAATATAGTTTACCGTTTAGGTTTTGCTGACTCGCGTGCTCAAGCAAGACAAATAGTTCGGCATGGCCATATTCGCGTTAATGGGCGTAGAGTAGATATACCTTCGTATCTGGTGAAATCAGGCGATTCTGTTACGTGGCGGGAAGGCAGCACCAGAACTGAATACTACAAAAGGTTGGTTAAAGAGATCAAAGGTAACACTATCCCCGGCTGGCTAAGCTTAAATGAAGAGCTAATGACAGGGAATGTTGTAGCTTTGCCGAGCAAGGACGATATTGACAGTAAATTTGATGGTAAGACTGTAGTTGAATATTACTCAAGATAATTCTGGAGCAGACTCTCTGTTGCTTGGCCTATCTATCCCTAGTGTGAAATGTAGTGATAGTGCTGGCAGTTATGGGCGTTTCCTCGCTGAACCGTTAGAGACAGGTTTTGGCATTACTCTAGGTAATGCCATGCGCCGTATACTCCTCAGTTCTCTACCTGGTGCTGCTGTAACTTGGGTCAGGATCGAGGGGATTCAGCACGAATTTTCCTGCATTCCCCATGTTAAAGATGATGTCATGGAATTCTTACTGAATGTCAAAGAACTAAGGCTTCGACCCCTTTCTAATCAACCGGGCAAGTTGATTCTAGAAGCGGAGGGAGCAGGCAAGGTTTGTGCTGCTGATATCAAGCAAACGCTAGATTTCCAGATTGTTAATCCTGAGCTGTGTTTGGCTACCTTGGATTCGGCTGAAGCCAAGCTTTATGTTGAATTTGGTGTAGAATTGGGAAGGGGTTACCTGCCAGCCGGATCGGCCAGCGGCTTGCCTGTAGGAACGCTACCGGTGGATGCCATTTTTACCCCAGTGCGAAAAGCCAACTTCGCGATAGAATCTATCAGTCCCGGGGAAGAAAGAAGTCCAGAGAGGCTTATCTTAGAGGTTTGGACTGATGGCACTGTTTCTCCATGGGAAGCAGTGAGCCAGAGTGCTGGCATCTTAATTAGCCAGTTCTTCTGTTTTAAGGAACTCGAGACACAGATGGCAGAGCAGGTGAGTGTCGGTGGCGGTTTGTCGATTCCCCCTGATAAATATAATATTCCTCTACTGGATCTAGACCTATCAACCCGTGCTTGCAATAGTTTGAGGAGAGGCGGCATTTTGACTTTGGGTCAACTCGTGGAGAAAAGCATGGGAGGTTTGCCGCCACTACCTGGTTTTGGGGCAAAGTCTCAGGGGGAAGTGAAGGAGCTGCTGACACAGTTAGGCTTTCCTGTTGAGATGAAGGGGGTGGCAAAGTGAGGCATCGAGTGGCTGGAAGGAAGTTAAGCCGGCCTACAGGTCATCGGTGGGCGTTGTACCGAAATCAGGTAACTGCTCTTCTGGCTCACGAGAAGATTGTCACCAGTGAAGCTAAGGCCAAGGAGATTCGCAGTTTGGCTGAGAGGGTAATCACTTTGGGTAAGGATGGCAGTCTTACCTCAAGAAGACAGGCTCTAGCGTTTATCACTGAGAAGAAGGTAGTTGAGAAGCTGTTTGATGATGTTGCCCCACGGTATGCTAATCGGGCTGGGGGCTATACACGTTTGGTGAAGCTGGGACCTCGTTGTGGCGATAATGCTGCCATGGCTCAAATTGAACTGGTTGAACAGTGAACCTGGCAAAGTTTGCTTTGGTTGTAGAGTATAATGGCGCGAGGTACCATGGCTTTCAATGGCAAGCTGGCTTACCTACTATTCAGGCAGAACTGGAGCGAGCTATAGGAAATCTTTGTAGACAAAGTAGTAGAGTGATGGCAGCTAGCAGGACTGATAGCGGTGTCCATGCCAAAGATCAAGTGGTAAGTTTCTGGGCCAAGCCTGCATTAGCTACAATGACATTAGTCAAAGCGCTAAACTACTATCTTCCTGGTGATATCGCTGTCAAAGCAGCTTACAAGACGAGTGATGATTTCAATGTCAGACGTGATGCGTTAAGTCGTGAATACTGCTATTATATACTGAATAGGGCTGCTAGGTCGCCATTCAGCGAAATGTTTGCTCTATTTATGCCCAAAATGCTAGATATTGAGATTATGAGCCAGGCATGCCAGCTTCTGCAGGGGGAGCATGATTTTATCTCCTTCGTTACTTCTTCGGGCAATGTGGAAAGTGCGATGCGACATGTCTACGAAGCGGATATTAGCCGAAAGGGGGATTTTATTGTTTTTCATATAGTGGCCAATTCTTTTTTGCGTCACCAGGTACGCAATACAGTAGGACTCCTGGTCAGGTTAGGTTTGGGCAAGGTAGGGATTACAGACTTCTACGATATTATGGAGGCGAAGCAGCCAGGCTTAGCTGGGCCTACGGTCCCTGCTAAGGGTTTATGGCTGACTAAGGTAAACTATGCTGAACCTGTCGGAGGGTAAAAGTGAAAACTTATACTCCAAAAGCTAGCGATATCAAGCGAGAATGGCATGTAGTTGATGCCGAGGGGAGGATTTTGGGCAGGTTAACAGCCGAGGTAGCTAGGCTGCTTATGGGCAAACATAAGCCGGTTTATGCTCCTCATCTTGATACCGGTGACTATGTTGTGGTGATTAATGCTGCTAAGGTGAGGGTGTCTGGGAAGAAAGCTAAGCAGAAGATTTATTATGAACATTCTGGATTTCCTGGAGGTTTGAAAAGCCCGACGTTTGAAGAGGTATTTAGCGCTCATCCTACTCGTGTCATTGAACACGCCGTCAAGGGGATGTTACCTCACAACAGTTTAGGTAGGGCTATGTTCAGAAAACTCAGAGTCTATCCCGGAGATAGCCATCCACACCAGGCGCAGCTTGTGAAACGGGAAGGTGATAACTGATGAGCAAAGAAACTTATGTCTGGGGAACGGGTAAGCGCAAGTGCGCCATAGCGCAGGTCAGGCTTTTCTCGGGTGATGGCGGAATCATCGTCAATGATAAGCCTCTGGAGCAGGTCTTCCCACGGCTTGAACATCGCCATATGGTTGAATTACCCTTTCTGGCTACCGATACCGTGGGCAAATTTCGTGTTATGGTGAAGGTGAAGGGTGGTGGCATCAACGGTCAGGCCGAGGCCATTCGTCATGGCATCGCCCGGGCTCTGGTCAAGGACAATGAGCTGTTTAGGCCTGCGCTGCGTGAACACGGCTTGCTTACCCGAGATGCCAGGATCAAAGAGCGCAAGAAGTACGGACTGAAACGAGCTCGCAAGGCGCCCCAGTACACCAAACGTTAATTCGGGGGCTCCCGCTTTCGCCTTGCTGTAGCAGAGCAGAATCCCCCGGCGCTTGGCAAAACAGCTAGTGGAGGGGAGTTAGCGTCTGAAGGACTGGCTACTTTACAGCATTACTACGCTTTTCCTCTTCAGTTCCTCTTCGCTAACCCTGAGAACTACTTTATCACCTATTTTTGCTATGTTATCGAATTTAACGTCGTACTTCCTGATCATCCCCGCTTTCACCACAACATTGCTTATGAACCCCTGGTCAATGTCGAACTCTATATCGCTAACTCTGCCTATTATCTCAGCGTTTGCATCCAGGACCTCTCTGCCTAATAGCTCTTTAACATTCATGCTAATCTCCTTAACCTCATTGATAAGTCCCACCAATTAAAGGGTTTCGCAGCATCAACTGCGGTCTCAGGCTATTTTGCCATCGTTGGGCTCTCAATGCAACCATTTTAGCACCCCCTTCATAACTTTATGTGTTACTAAGCTATCTGGACTTGCCCGCCAGCCCATCTCTGGCTGCCTTTGGAGGAAACCAAAGGCCAATGCTATATTGCTTAATAAGCTCAGCGCCAAATCCTTGACGTGTTATAATTATCATTGGTGAGATTTAAGCTCTCCCTGCGTCCCGAGAGGGAAAGATGCAAGCTACCCTACAATTATAACTACCCCCTGGCCTCAGCTATCTATTCCTTTCTAGGCCGGGGTGATGCTTCCTTCTCTGATTTTCTCCACGACGAAGGCTTTTACCACCGGGGCAAAGCGTTCAAGCTGTTCACCTTTTCCCCGCTGTTTTGCCGGAAACGCAAGGCAGTTAGAGATGGGCTCCTTATGGAAGGAAAGCTGGACTGGTTTATCTCCTCGCCCAGGGAAGAATTTGTCGCCAACCTGGCGCACGGAATCCTGGAACAGGGTTTCCTGCTCCTATTAAACCACCGGCTCATCGTGGAACAGGTCGAGGTGTTGAAACCGCCATCTTTTGAATCTCGGATGTCCTTCAGGACCTTGTCCCCCATAGTCGTCTCTACCGGCATAACCAGGAATGGGAGTTTCCATAAGAAATACCTCAGCCCGGAGGAGCCAGACTTCAGCAGAGTTCTGGAGGAAAACCTGAGGAGGAAATACCATGCCTGCTGTGGGAAGGAAGCTCCCGGTGAAGGACTTTCCCTGGAGCTTCTGCGCCATCCTCAATCCAAGCTCTTAGATTACAAAGGGATAAAAGTCCGCGGTTGGTTCATGCGCTTTGCTGTCGAGGGCAATGCCGAGCTTGTCAGGATTGGCTACGAAGCTGGCTTCGGTGAGAACAACTCGGCCGGCTTCGGCATGGTAGAGGTGTGCTAGGTCTCCTCTCCCTCAACGGGAGGTGATGCTAGTCCTGAGCCGAAACCCTGAGCCCTTCGCATCCTGTCATTCTGAGGAGTCCAAAAGAATTTGGACGACGAAGAATCTCACTCAGGGTGACAATAGTCATTTTTCTAAAACCCCTTTACTTTGCTCCGCTTCTTATGTATGCTAGATAGAGAGAAGCTTTTCCTCCAGATGGAAAGGCTGGCGGATGGAGGCATGCAC
>CAZJGF010000015.1:0-21863 GCA_964545665.1 uncultured Dehalococcoidales bacterium | reverse complement strand
TATCGTCAATCCTGCCATTTAGGCAACTTGACGTGCTACCGCTAAAATACATGGCAAATCGCTTCAGAAAGGCTCCTCTTCACGGAGCTAGCTCGGGAGTCCAGAATTGTCACCACGAGAGAAAGTCACCACTTGTATCATCATCCCCGGAACAATCCACGCACTGGACTACAATGGGTCTAAAGCAAACAACACCATAAAGAGGCAGGGCCAGCTGCCTCGCTAGAAGACAACCAGCCCACTCGTGTCACCTGAAGTTCGTAGACGATTGATTTGCTGAATCGTGATGAGCCTGGCTATACTTTGGCCTTTTGCTCTTTCTTCCGTAGGGCCTCCCGCCGAGCCGCCAGCTTCGTCATCTTTTGCTCCAAGGCATCCTCCATCAACTGATTAAATTCGCAGGTTGCACATTGAAACAGCCGAGTGCAAAGCCGATAAGAGACGTCGCCCTTTAGAGCATAACGGCATACTCTCTGACTTCCCGGCAGTTCCTTAAACCTCTCCAGGGCCGCATCAATCTCCGGAGCTTCGCCAGCAGCCATTTTCTCCTGCATCGCCTGGTCAAACTCGCAGGTAAGGCAATCATAGTTCCGGGTGCAGATCCTGTAAGAGACCACTCCCATCTTTGACCAGACACACTCATTGACTTTCACCACCTTTTCAACAGCAGCCTCATCTTCAGGCACCTCAACCCTTGGCCTGGCCAGCTCTTCCTTCGCCTTTCGCATCCAAACCCGGGCTTCGATCTGACCGGGAGCAACAGCCAGAATGGACTGGAATTCCCTCAACGCTTCCTCATAGCGCCCTGCCTTGAAGTAAGCCTTGCCCTCCTCAAGGTGGACAGGGATGTCCTCCTTCTTTACCGCTGTGAATTCCTCAGCCTTGGCCTGTTCTGCTTCCGGAGCTTCCACTACAGGTTTCTCGACCTTAACCTCATCAGGTCCTATCTCCACCTGGACAGGACCAAGAACGGCCTGGATCGCTTTCTCCAGGGCATCAGGAGCGAACGGCTTTACTATGTAATCAACCGCCCCCATTTTCATCGCCTCCACTGCCGTCTCCACCGATGGATAAGCGGTGATGATAATACCCTTGAGCTTCGGGCTCTGTGCTGTGGCCTCCCTCAGCACCTCAAGTCCATCCTTCCCTGGCAGTCTCAGATCCAGAACGGCGACGCCAAATTCTCTCCGGCCAATTCGTTCAAGCGCCTCCTCACCCTCTGCCGCTGTTTCCACCTCGTACCCCTCATCTTTGAGCCAGTCCCTCAGCGACTCTCGCATGATGGCCTCATCCTCGACAATCAGCACTGGTTTCACTTCTTTCATTTCTTTCACCTCCTTTTCCTTCTCTTGTGGGGAAATCGCTTCTCTGTTCACTGTTCACATCCCCTCATACTTCTATTAATGCAATTCTCTTGCCAACTTCTAACATCTGGCGGCTCCCCATCACAACATCGACAATCCTCCCGAACAGTCCGCAGGCGCAGCAAGCTAAGCTTGTTCCCAGCACAAGCAAGGAATCCAGTGTTGGTTTTCTGACAAAACAAAAAGCTACCTTGAATTCTCAGGTAGCCTTTCCGCCCGCGGAAAGCGAAGAACTAATCGTCTCTCCGGTGCTTGTAAAGAAAGTAGTCAGTGGCTGTATATTTCCCTTACACCTAACTCCACTGCCTGACCTTCTTGTAGAGTGTCATCCTGCTGATCCCCAGGATCCTGGCCGCCTTGCTATAATTCCCATCAGCTTCACGCAGGACATTCAAAATGTGGCCTTTCTCTACTTCTCTAAGGTCTTTTTCTATTGATGCAGAACGAGCCGCCAACATATTCTCGTGAGGTAAATCACCAGCGGTGATAAGGCTATCTCTGGCCAGGATAACTGCCCTTTCAATAGAGTTTTCCAGCTCACGGACATTTCCTGGCCAGTCATAACTCAACAAGAACTCGGTTGCCTCGGGGGAGAATCCGGCGACCTCTTTTTGATTCTCCAAGACAAACTTGTCCAAGAAATACTCGGCCAATATAGGGATATCCTCCTTCCTGTCTCTCAAAGGAGGCAATTCTATGGTAACCACATTGAGCCGATAATAAAGGTCCTCTCGAAATTCTCCCTCTTCTATCGCCCTCCTTAGGTCCTTATTAGTGGCCGAAACAACCCTTACATCAGCCTTGATCAGCTCGTTGCCACCGACACGGGTGAATTCCTTCTCTTCCAGGACTCTTAGCAAGTGAACCTGGATATTGGCGCTCATCTCCCCGACCTCATCCAGGAAAAGCGTCCCTCCGTTAGCTGACTCAAATTTTCCCTTCTTCTGGGCGTAAGCTCCAGTGAAGGAACCCCTCTCATGACCAAACAGCTCACTCTCCAAGAGGCTTTCAGGTAAAGCGGCGCAACTGACAGCAACAAAGGGCTTGCTTCGGCGATGGCTCTGGGAGTGAATGGCACGTGCCACCAATTCCTTCCCTGTTCCACTCTCACCTATGATCAATACTGTAGCATTGCTCTTGGCCACCACCTTTAGCAGCTCGATCACTCGCTGCATCTTAGAACTCCTGGCAATAATGTTCTCAAAGCGGTAATGGTCTTCTAGCTTCTGACGCAGCGAAAGGTTCTCGTCAACCAGTTGCTGATGTTCGGCTAGTTTCTTGACCAAGAGCTCAGCCCTCTCAGGACAAAACGGCTTCTCAATGTAGTCGTAGGCACCTTCCTTCATGGCGGCAATGGCGGTGGTAACACTTCCGTAAGCCGTAATGATGATGACCTCGATCTTGGGTTGAATCTCTTTAGCCCTCCGCATCAGCTCAATCCCGTCCATCCCTGGCATCACCAGATCAGCGATTACGATGCCCAGTTTCTCTCTCCGGACAATCTCTAACGCCTTGGGGCCGTTTTCAGCAGTGAAAACCTGATAACCGGCATCGCTCAGCCAGTCGTGCAGCGATTCGCGCACAATAGCCTCATCATCAACGACGAGTATCTTAACCTTTGTCGCCACTGTGAACTCCCAGATAGACGCTGAAGGTAGTTCCCTTCCCCACCTCGCTTTGCACCTCAATCCTTCCCTTGTGCCTCTCGACAATCCCGTGGACTACGGCCAGTCCCAAGCCCACACCTTTGCCCTTTTCCTTGGTGGTGAAGAAGGGGGTGAAAAGCTTCGACAGGCTTTCTCTTGGGATGCCGCAGCCGGTATCCTGGACAGCCACTTTGATTTCACCATCTGCCACTGAGCTGCGAAGTGTCAGCCTCCCCCCCTCGGGCATTGCCTGGATGGCATTGAGTGTGAGGTTGGTGAATACTTGCTGAAGCTGATCGAAATCAGCCTTCACATTAGGCAAGGCGCTGAACTCCTTTGAAACCTCGATGTCCTGAAGTTGGGCTTGGTGACCAACTAAGGATAAGGCTTGTTCCAAGACCTGGTTAACATCAACCAGCCTCAACATCGGCTCTGTTTGACGGGCAAAATCCAGCAAATTTCGGATTATCCTCGAGGTACGGCTTATCTCTGATTCCATCTTAGAAAGGTACCCCAGAGCCTCCTCCTTTTCATAGGCCTCACTGGAAAGCTTCTTTGCCAGCAATTTGGTGTAGATCAGAACTCCAGCCATAGGGTTATTGATCTCGTGGGCGATGGAGGCGGCCATCTGGCCCAGAGAAGTCAGCTTCTCTGCCCTGAGTAGCTCATCCTGTGTGCTTTGTAGCTCCTCCACCAAGTAGGGCCAGCACATCTCCCTTTCGGCCAGTCCCTGGCAGACGGCAGTAGCCAGCCCCCGACAAGTGTCGTAGCCACAGGCACCGCAGTTAAGCTGGTTTTCTGTTTTTAGCTTATTGATCTGCCCCAGGATGTTGCTAATGCCCCTCTCGCTGGGGGTGGGCAGCGCAGTATATCGGTTGGTAAATTTGCGGCTCAGGTCAATGTCACTGTATTTCTCCACGTCACTCTCTGTTCGAGCTGGATCAGCCTCGCTCGTAGTGTAGTCAGCAATAATCCCTCTCCTCCAGCAGAGGCTCAGGTCGTTGTCCATCGCCGGTCCATCAATGCAACCTTGGCAAAAGAAGATGTCCATGAAACTAGTTCTCATCTTGCCCTGGGCAAGCTCTCGAAGGCAAGATATAGTACGATCAATTCCTTCGGCTACAAGGACATCGCTTAATAGGATATCACCAGAGAGTCCCGCTATCTTGAGCAAGCCTCCGGCCACAGGGAATAGGCGACCGAGATGCGGCGTGGGACCAGAGAATTGCCCTTCTTCCTCAGAGACAAGGTCGATTTCCTTTACTGCCAGCATTTCCTTGAGCTCAGGGAAGGTCAGAACGGCATCAATCACTCCAGCAACCTGGTCATCCTCGCTTTCAGCCTTCTTGGCAACACAGGGGCCAATGAAGACCACTTTGGCGTCAGGGTTATACCGCCATTTAATAATCCTGCCCATGGCCACCGTGGGCGAGACGATAGGTGCCAGGTTATCAATTAGCTGAGGATAGAATTTTTCAATCAGGGAGACTACAGCAGGGCAGGTAGAAGAAAGAATGGGCTTTCCATTGTTTTTGCTCACCAATCTACCATATTCGCGACAGACTAATTCGGCGCCAAAGGCAGCTTCCATCACCTCGCTGAATCCCAGTTTCTTCAGGGCAGCTACCATGTGCCTCGGTCGAACTTCTGGGAAAGCAGCAGGGAATGCGGAGGAAAGGATAGCAATCACCGAGGCACCCTGCCCCAGCAGCTGCCAGACAAGCCCTGTGTCGCCCCTGGCCTGTATTGCTCCCGCAGTGCATATGCTGATGCAGTCCCCACAGCCAACACACCGTTCCAGCATGACGCCAGCTTTGCCCTCTTTCACTCTAATTGCCTTGGCCGGGCAGTTGCGAACGCAGACATAGCAACCTTTACATTTTTCTGGCACGGTAAAGATAACACCCATTCTTATCCTCTCTTTGCTTCTTCCGCAACTATCTTTCTCCTCTTCCACACCGCGGGTATTCTCAACTCTTTCCTCAGGCTAGCTACCGAGCGACTGGAAATAGTAGACTCCATGCTCCGAGTTGAATCTCCTGGGCACACATCGTATAGATTTTTTACACCATATGTGACTTCGTTGTCAACAAAACTTGATTCTTGCACCACCAAATTCGGGCAACTTTCTCCAAGAATTCAACAAGCTACAGCCAACTTACAGGCAGAAACGCCTGGCACATCCTGCATTTAGAACGCCTTCTCTATTGCAATTTTTGCCCCCATTTGTTATAAGTGTCGGCAATCCAGAATATGAGGATCTCAGTACCAAGATCCAGTATTGGTCTTAGCCAGTTACAGGGAAAGTAACCAGAACCACGGAGGACATCAATTGGAGCGGAGAATAGGAGTATACATCTGTCATTGCGGCACAAATATCGCCGCCACAGTAGATGTCGAGGAAGTGGCTGAATTTGCCGGCAATTTGGAAGATGTAGTGGTGGCTCGCGATTACAAGTTCATGTGTTCTGACACTGGACAGGCACTGATAAGAAAAGATATAAAAGAACAGGCTCTTAACCGTGTTGTCGTTGCCTCTTGTTCGCCGAGGATGCATGAGCCGACTTTTCGCCAGGCTTGTCAAGAAGCAGGCCTAAACCCTTATCTGCTTGAGCATGTCAACATCCGGGAGCAGTGCAGTTGGGTCCACAAAGACGGGGCTACAGAAAAAGCCAAGAAGCTGGTCGCTGCCGGCGTGAGGAAAGTCTATTACCACCAGCCTCTCGAGCCAAGAGAGGTACCGGTCAATCCCGACACTCTGGTTGTAGGCGCAGGCATTGCTGGCATTCAGGCCGCTCTCCACATCGCCAATGCCGGCCATAAAGTCTATCTTGTGGAAAAGGAGCCGTCAATCGGCGGACATATGATCCAGCTTGACAAGACCTTTCCTACTCTGGATTGTTCCGCTTGTATATTGACCCCAAAGATGGCTGAGGTGGGCTCTCATCCCAACATAGAGCTTATGGCGTACAGCGAGGTAGAAGAGGTTTCAGGTTTCGTGGGAAATTTTGAGGTTAAGATCAGAAAAAAGGCCAGGTATGTGGATGAGAATAAATGTACCGGATGTGGGACATGTATGGAGAAGTGCCCCTGGAAGACAGATAGCGAGTTTGATATGGGTCTGTCGAAGAGAAAGGCTATCTATATCCCGTTCCCTCAAGCTGTTCCTAACGTGGCTACCATCGATAAGGAAACTTGCGTTTATTTCAAGACAGGGAAATGCAGGGCCTGTGAGAAGTTCTGCGAAGCCGGAGCAGTAGATTTTACGCAAGAAGATACGATTATCGAGGTGGAAGTGGGGTCAATTATTCTAGCTACAGGCTATGACACGCTTGACCCTTCCGCCCTTCCTAAATACGGCTACAAAAACCTTGATAACGTCCTTACTGGACTTGAATTTGAGAGGATGGTAAATGCTTCGGGTCCGACTGAAGGCAAGATCTTGCTTAGAGACGGGCAAGAGCCAAAGAGCGTAGCCATTGTTCAATGTGTTGGCAGCCGGGGTGATTACTATGAATACTGCTCACGAGTGTGCTGCATGTATGCCTTGAAGTTTTCCCACCTGATAAGAGAAAAAACCGATGCTGAGGTATGCCAAATATACAGGGATATGCGCTGTTTCGGAAAGAATTTTGAAGACTTCAGGCGCCGCCTTGAAGAGGAAGGAGTCAATTTCGTCAAGGGTAAAGTAGCCGAAGTCAGTCAAGAGAATGGAAACCTGAATGTCATGTGTGAAGACACCCTGCCTGGCAGCGTGAGACAGGTTTCCGCCGATATGGTTATTTTGTGCGCAGCAGTACAGCCCCGTTCCAATACGGAGCAAGTAGCCAGGCTGTTCAGCATCAACCAGAAGGCAGACGGATTCTTCATGGAAAGGCATGTCAAGCTTGCGCCGGTGGCTACGCCAACCGACGGCATTTTCATCGGCGGCTGCTGTCAAGAGCCTAAAGACATCCCCGATACAGTGGTTCAGGCTTCAGCGGCAGCAACTCAGGCGATTGCCATGATCAATAGAGGAAAAGTTGAGATTGAGCCAACTACCTCCGTAGTGAATGAAGAGACTTGTTCTGGATGTAAGACCTGTGTTAGTCTCTGTCCCTTCAATGCAATCTCCTTCATGGAGGAGAAGCGAGTTGCCTGGGTCAATGAAGCATTGTGCAAAGGCTGCGGAGTCTGTGCGGCTGGCTGTCCCAGCGGTGCCATTACCGCTAAGCACTTTGCCACAGAGCAGGTCATGCCTGAGATTGAGGAGCTACTGGTATGAAGATCGGGGTTTTCATTTGCCACTGCGGCACTAATATCGCCGGCACGGTGAACGTTCCCCAGGTGGTCAAGGCAGCCAGGAAGATGCCTATGGTAGCCTATGCTGAGGACAACAGGTATACCTGCAGTGACCCGGGGCAGGCCTCAATCCGTGAAGCTATCCAAAAGCATCATCTGGACAGGGTGGTTGTTGCTAGCTGCTCACCAAGAATGCACGAGACAACATTCCGCAGAACAGTAGCTGCAGCGGGACTCAACCCTTACCTCTTGGAGATGGCTAATATTAGGGAGCAATGTAGCTGGGTGCATACTGACAAGGAAGCAGCCACTAGTAAAGCTATTGAGATTGTTAGGATGGCAGCGGCCAAGGTTAGGAGAGACGAAGCCCTTTTCCCCAAGCAGGTTGGCATCACCAAGCGAGCGCTGGTCATCGGTGCCGGGATCGCTGGGATGCAGACTGCCCTGGATATTGGTGGCGCCGGGTACCAGGTGGTTCTGGTGGAGCGAGAGCCCAGCATCGGAGGGAGGATGGCACAGCTAGACAAGACCTTCCCTACCCTAGATTGCTCCGCTTGCATCCTGACTCCCAAGATGGTAGACGTAGCTCGGCAGCCCAACATTAATCTTCTAACCTACTCGGAGCTCGAGAGCATCGAGGGGTTCATAGGAAACTTCAAGGCAAGAATTAGAAAGAAAGCACGGTATGTGGACGAAATCAAATGCACCGGTTGTGGGGAATGTGCCCGGGCGTGCCCAGTGCCTATGAGCAGCGAATTCGAGCTCGCCATGGGCGAACGAAAGGCAGCTTATGTTCCTTTTCCTCAGGCAGTCCCCAACGTTTACACCATTGACAAGCGGGGCTATCCTCCCTGCCGGGCTACTTGTCCTGCCGGGGTTAACGCCCAGGGCTATGTTGCTCTTATTTCGCAAGGTAAATTCAAGGAAGCCCTTGAAGTAGTTCGGAGGACGATGCCCTTTGCCGCTGTCTGCGGAAGGATTTGTACCCACCCCTGTGAAGGAGAGTGCGAAAGGGGAAAGGTTGACCAGCCTGTGGCCATTCGCTCGCTGAAGCGCTTTCTGGCTGATTACGAGCTCAAGGTGGGCAGGGAAAAACCGACGCCGATTGCAGCAACCAAGGAAGCCAACGTGGCCGTTGTTGGCTCCGGGCCAGCCGGCTTGGCCTGTGCCTACGACCTGACCAAAGCAGGATATCCAGTTACTGTCTTTGAGGCTGCCCCAAAGGCGGGCGGCTTGCTACGCTACGGTATCCCTGAATATAGACTGCCCGAGAGTACACTGGATAATGAGATTAGCTATATAGAAGAACTAGGGGTACAGATTAGAACGAATGCCCCCGTAAAGGACCTCGGCGATATCTTCAACGAGGGATATAAGGCCATCTTCCTGGCTACCGGTGCTGGACTGAGCCGGAAAATGGGGATTCCCAACGAAGACACTGATGGGGTTATCCACGCCATTGACTTTCTCAGGCAGGTGAACGCTGGGGTAGAACTCAATCTGGGAGGACGGGTGGTGGTGGTCGGCGGTGGCAACGCTGCCGTAGACGCAGCTAGAGTAGCTCACCGTCTCGGAGCGAAGGAAGTTGCCATCGTCTACCGCCGGTCCCGGGCTGAGATGCCAGCGGTGGCAACCGAAATTGACGAAGCTGAACGGGAAGGGGTCAAGATTCATATTCTCGCCGCCCCGGTCAGAATACTGAGCAAGGATGGCCAGCTAGCTGGCATGGAGTGTATTCGGATGGAGCTGGGTGAGCCGGACGCCAGTGGGCGCCGACGCCCTGTGCCCATAAAGGGCTCGGATTTCTTTATGGCAGTGGATAAGGTGATCATTGCCGTCGGCCAGGCCGTAGACAGAACAGCGCTACCCCCATGGCTCGAATATACCAGCTGGGGAACCCTTGTTGTTGACCCTACTACTTTGCAGACAAATATTGATGGCGTTTTTGCCGGTGGTGACGTGGTTTCTGGCCCAGCCGACGTCATTGCTGCTATTGCTGCAGGCAAGGAAGCAGCTATTTCTATCGAGCGTTACCTTGAGGGAATGGAGTTAACAGAGGGCAGGGCGCCAGAGATTGAGAGGGTAAAAGAGGTACCAAAGGAAGGGGTGGAAACCCAAAAAAGAAAAGCGATGCCCTTGCTTGATCTGGAGAAACGTAGGAGCTTTGATGAGGTTGAGCTCGGCTTTGATGAGAAGACGGCCATTGAGGAAGCTAAGCGCTGCTTGAACTGTGGAGGATGTTCAGAGTGCATGGAATGTGTTAAGGCATGCGAGGCTAAGGCTATTAATCATGAGATGCAAGACGAACATATCGAGTTGGACATAGGGGCAATAGTTATGGCTACCGGGTATCATCTTCCTGCTCTTAATGCCTATGAAGTGTACGGAGGTGGTAAGTATCCTGACGTCATCAGCGGTCTGCAACTGGAACGATTGCTGAGTTCCTATGGGCCTAGCGGAGGCGAAGTGGTCCGCCCTTCAGACGGAACTCACCCCAAGACGGTAGTGTTCATTGGTTGTGTTGGCTCCCGAGACGAAAAGACAGGGAATGGCTATTGCAGCAGGGTCTGCTGTATGTATATGGCCAAGCACGCTATCATGTTAAGAGAGCACGACCCTGAAGTGAAGAGCTATATTTTCTATCCTACTGTTCGAGGGCCTGGAGGCAAAATGTTCGAGGATTTCCTTGTGCGGGCTCAAGAAGGAGCCGGTGCTATCTATTTGAGGGGCGAGATCAACGAAGTCTACCAAGAGGACAAGAAGATTATGGTGTGTGGCAGGGATTTGGAGAAGGATGAGACGGTCAAGATCCCTGCCGACCTTGTGGTACTGGCAGTCGGGATGACCCCCAGCATTGGGACAACGGATACAGCTCGGGCCCTCAACATCAGCTATGATGACAGACACTTCATACTTGAAGCCCACCCCAAGCTTCGTCCGGTGGAGACGACTACCGATGGAGTCTTCCTTGCCGGCACCTGTCTTGCTCCTTTTGATATCCCGGAAAGCGTGGCTCAGGGAGGGGCAGCGGCTGCTCAGGTAGTAACCCTTTTCAGCCACGATACCCTCTCCACGGACCCTATGGTCGCTGCTGTGGATTCTATGAAATGCGTTGGTTGCCTGCTATGCGCCGATGTATGCCCGTTCAATGCTATGGAATCCCAGGTGCTCAGAGACGGGCGCACGGTGGCCCTAGTCAATGAGAGTGTGTGCAAGGGGTGTGGCCTGTGTGTCGCCGCCTGTCGCTCTCAAGCTGTCGGCCTGCGCGGTTTTTCTCCTCAGCAAGTGTTGTCTGAGGTAATGGCGTTATGGCAGTAGGATATCAGCCAAGAATCGTCGGCTGTCTGTGTAACTGGTGTAGCTATGCAGGTGCTGACCTGGCAGGGACCAGTCGCATCAGCTACCCCGCCAATATTCGCGTCATCCGCCTCCCCTGCTCAGGACGAGTTGATCCTATGCTTATAGTGAAAAGTTTCGAGCTAGGGGCTGACGGGGTTCTAGTTGCTGGCTGTCACCCCGGAGAGTGTCACTATTTGGAAGGAAATTACCACGCCCGACGGCGTTTCGCTTTACTGCGCTCCCTTCTGGATTACCTGGGCATTGAAAAGGAGCGCTTTCAAGTAGAATGGGTCTCTGCCTCTGAGGGCAAGAGATTCTCTGAAGTGGTTTCGTCTTTTACCGGCGAGCTTGCCAGGCTGGGACCCAGAAAAGAGGCTTAATGGTAAGTAGAGTTGATAGCGGCAGAAAAGCCTGCCTCCTATCCAGACAAAGAAAGGGGAGAAAGGTTGAACCAGCAGCTCCGCGATAAGGCTAAGGAACTGCTTGAACGCGGAACCGTAGAATGCGTCATCGGCTACGAGCGAGCTACCGACGGCTCAAGCGCTCGTCCACTTTTTGTGTATCAGCCGGAGGAAGCTGACAGGCTTATTTTCGACCAGACCTGCACCCATAATTTGGTTAAGTATCTTCTTAACAAAAAGGACAAGACCACTGCCGTTGTAGTCAAGCCTTGCGACTCTAGAGCTCTGAACCTGCTTTTCAATGAAAAGCAAATTCAGCGAGAGAAGGTTTCTATTGTTGGAGTGGTATGCCCCGGTATAGTGGAAACGGGGTGGAACCAAGTGAGCCAGACATTGCAGGGACGCTGCCAGCGTTGTCGGCAGCACACCCCTCTGGTCTATGATTTTCTAGTGGGAGAGCCGCCAGCGGAGGAAGCGCCGCCGGCTGAAGCGTATGCCGATGTTGCTGAAATAGAGGCTAAACCGCTAGCGGAAAGGCAAGCCTTTTGGGATGAGCAATCTAAACGTTGCATACGCTGTTACGCCTGCCGCCAGGTTTGCCCCGGCTGCTACTGCAGTGAATGCTTCGTCGAGCAACTTCAGCCTCCGTGGGTTGGCATTAAGATTGCCCCACCTGAGAACAACATGTGGCAGACTATTCGGGCTTTCCACCTAGCCGGACGTTGCAGCGGTTGTAATGAATGTGAGCGTGTTTGCCCCATGGACATTCCTCTCAGCTTGCTTAATCGTAAGCTGGAGAAGGAGGTCTGGGAACTCTTTGAGTTTCAAGCTGGCTTGAGTGCTGAGGCTGTGCCACCGTTTGCCACTTTCAAAAAGGAAGAAACTCTGGGAATCGGCGAATGACACAGACAATATCAAGGAAGAATTTGCTGTCCTGGCTTGGCCGACTGCTTGAAGAACGCCTGCTCATTGCACCAACGCATACTACTGGGCCAACCCTCTTTCAACCCGTCTCTACGGTAGAGGACATCGTATTTGATTTCGACAACACTGCCCTTTCAGCTAAGGAATGGTTTTTCCCCGCCACAGAGACGTTATTCTGGGCGGAGGCGACGGACGGGCGAACTGAGCTGGTGCCCGCTACAGTAGAGCGTGAAGCAGTCATCTTCGGGCTTCGTCCCTGCGATGCCAAGGGTCTTGCCCTGGTAGACAAGGCATTTCTGGCTGAGCCGGCCGATACTCTTTATCAGCAGCACCGGGACAAAGCTGTTCTTGTCGGGCTTTCCTGTCGGAAAGTTTCGCCACAGTGTTTCTGCACCAGCATGGGCACCACCCCCAATGATCCCACCCACGTCGATATCCTTCTCACAGAGGCAGAAGAAGATTATATCGTGCAAATTGTTACTCAGAAGGGTAAGGCACTGCTGCCTGACAACCTGCTGGTGGAGTCTGAAGTGGTACCTCCTCCCCCACCATCCCCCCCAGTTGTTCCCGCCGAGGGTATTGAGGAAGTAATGCGACAAGCTTTTGACTCACCGTACTGGAGTCGCTTGGCTGACCGCTGCGTCCACTGCAACTTGTGTGCCTATGTCTGCCCCACCTGCTATTGCTTCGACATTCGGGACTACGAGAGCAAGGGAAAGATCGAACGCGTGCGCAGTTGGGAGAGTTGCCAATCGCCCGGATTTACCCGCCAGGCCGGCGGCTATAATCCTCGTGCCAGCAAAGAGGCCCGCCTCAGACAGAGGTTTTACCATAAGCTACTCTACTTCCCGGAGGATTTTGGAGCCATAGCTTGCGTCGGTTGTGGTCGCTGTGTGCAGGTTTGCCCGGTGAATATTGACATTCGAGAGGTAATCTCTGACATCCAGAAAATAGGAGGGCGAAATGTCCCCTGAAAATCCCTTCGTTCCTTATCTGGCGACCGTGAAGAATGTGGTTACCTTGACTCCCGACATAAAGCTGCTTGGCCTGGAGCTAGACGACTCCATTGTTAGGGACAATTTCAGTTATAAGGCCGGGCAGTTCGCTGTCCTGTCTGCTTTTGGCGTCGGTGAAGCGCCATTCTGCTTAGCCTCGGTTTCACACCCCAAGGGTGAGCTAGAATTTGCTGTGCGGCGAATCGGCACTGTTACCACCAGCCTCCAAGAACTCGAGCCTGAGGCAGCGGTAGGCGTTAGGGGACCCTTCGGCAATTACTTTCCTCTTGACGACAACAAGGGGAAAGACATCTTCATCATTGGCGGGGGCATTGGTATGGCACCATTACGCCCGGTGATCAATACCATTCTACGTAACCGGGACGACTATGGCCATCTCCTCATCATTAATGGAGCCCGTACTCCTCAGGATCTAGTCTTTCAGGCTGAGTTTGACATCTGGGCATCTTCCCCCAGAACACAACTCGAGCTAACTGTTGATCGCGGCGATGACGGTTGGAAAGGACGTGTAGCCCTAGTGCCTGCTGTGATCGCTGAGCTCAATCCCTCCCCGGAGAATACCGTCGCTATTACCTGCGGTCCACCTATCATGATCCGATTCACTCTCCAGGAGCTGAGAAGGCTCGGCTTTCAAGATAACCAGATCATCACTACCCTTGAGATGAAGATGAAATGCGGATTGGGAAAGTGTGCTCGATGCAATGTTGGCGATATGTACGTTTGTAAAGACGGTCCAGTTTTCACCTGCGAGCAAATTTCCAAGTTCATTGAGCAGTTCTAGTATTCTGGATTTTAGCTTCAGAAAAGGCCACCCTTGCCCCACCTCAGGAGGGCTGATATACTAGCTTAAACCCATGGATTACGAGACTGTTATTGGTTTGGAGGTCCATGCCCAGCTTTTGACCAAGAGCAAGATGTTCTGCTCTTGCAGCAGCGATTACATCAACGCCCCGCCTAATACTCATGTCTGCCCTATCTGCATGGGAATGCCCGGCACCTTGCCCGCCATTAACGAAAAAGCAGTGGAATACACACTGATGACCGCACTAGCTCTAAACTGTACCATCCCTGAATATACCAAATTCGACCGCAAGAGCTATTTCTATCCTGATTTGATGAAGGGTTATCAGATTTCCCAGTATGACGCCCCTATTGGAAAGCGGGGTTGGTTGACTATTGATAGCGACGGGGCCAGAAAGACAATCAATATCACCCGAGTGCATCTTGAGGAGGATGTAGCTAAACTGTGGCACAGAGGAAACTACAGTCTGATAGATATCAATCGCTCTGGCGTGCCGCTAATGGAGATGGTCAGCGAGCCGGAAATTGGCTCCCCTGAAGAGGCGCGAGACTACCTTATCAAGCTGCGCAACATACTTCGTTATCTGGGAGTATCCACAGGTAATATGGAAGAGGGCAGCTTCAGATGCGACGCTAACATAAGCATCCGACCAAGGGGCAGCGGAGAACTACTATCTAAGATCGAGGTCAAGAATATGAACAGCTTCAAGGCGGTCTACCAGGCTATGGAATATGAAGCCAGGCGACAGAGAGAAGTGCTCGATGAAGGTGGCCAACTGGTGCAGGAAACAAGGGGCTGGGTAGAGGAAGAGAACGTAACAGTGTCTCAGAGAACCAAAGAGTATGCCGATGACTACCGCTATTTCCCTGAGCCTGACTTGCCATTATTGGTTTTCGATAGAGAATTGGTGAAGGAAATCGCAGCGAGATTACCTGAACTACCCGAGACTAGGAGAGACCGCTTTATGACACAATACGGATTGCCCCTATACGATGCTAGTATCTTGACCAATTCCAAAACCATGGCTGACTATTTTGAAAGCTGTCTTAAATTTATGGACCATAGCAAGGCAAAGGTGATAAGCAATTGGCTTTTGGGTGATTTCAGCCGATTGCTTAATGCTACCAACATTGAGATCGAAGACGCAAAAGTGAACCCTGAGCACCTAACGGAGATGCTCAGCCTGGTAGATAAGGGGACTATCAGCGGCCCGGTCGCCAAGGCGGTGTTTGAAGAAATGTTCCATGCTGGTAAGCGGGCTAGCGACATCGTAACGGAAAAGAAGCTGAGCCAGATTAGCGACGCCACCGACCTGAGAAAGATAGTGAAGCAGGTGCTTGACAACAACGCAAAGGCCGTGTCAGATTATAAGACAGGCAAAGAGCAGGCCTTGACCTTCATTACAGGGCAGGTAATGAAAGCTACCAGAGGCAGGGCTAATCCCTCTCTGGCAAAGGAGATTCTAATACAGGAACTAAGGAGGAAATAGATTGCCCACATATCTTGCTGTCGCTCAATTATTAGTGGCTGTGGCCCTAATTGCCACCATCATGTTTCAGATACGCGGGGGGGGGCTGGGAGGTATTTTTGGCCAGCCTGATTCAGTCTACCGGACACGTCGTGGCATAGAGAAGACACTTCTCCTCCTTACCGTTGTCTTAGTTGTCGTTTTTATCATCCTCGCAATATCAATTTGCGCTTTTGCTTCGTAGCCAGGAATGAAGCCTGTAATAACGCTGACCACCGATTTTGGTCTAGGTGACGCCTATGCTGCCGTTATAAAAGGCGTTATCCTGAGCGTTAACCCCGACGCCAACATTGTTGATATCACCCACTCTATCGAACCACAAAATATTGCTCAGGCTGCTTTTGTTCTTAACGTCGCCTATCGCTATTTCCCTAAGCATAGCTTCCATATGGCTATCGTTGATCCTGGCGTAGGTAGTGAGCGTCGGGGAATAATCCTAAAAGCGCCTTCAGCCATCTTCATTGCTCCCGATAATGGCATTCTCAGCCATGTCATCAATGAGTTATCACTCAATGATAGACCATCAGAGTACCCACAAAACCTCGAGGAAGTAAAGCTCAAAAAGGGACTTGAAGCCGTAGCAATTACTGACCCGCGCTTTTGGCGACATCCGGTCAGCCCCACCTTTCACGCCAGGGACATCTTCGCTCCGGTGGCTGCTGGTCTGTCTCTAGGCATATCGCCTTATGAATTCGGCGAAAAGATTAGTTCCGTTCATGCTTTCCCTCCTCCAAAGCTATCTCTTGATTCACAAGACAATTTGGTGGGGCAAATTCTATATGTTGACCATTTTGGCAATCTAATCACCAATGTCCGGAGCGCTGACTTGCCACAGGGGAATGTTATTGTTGAGGCGGCAGCACAACACATTCAAAGCATAACCCGTTATTATGAGCAAAAAGAGGGGCTGATGGCCATTATTGGCAGCAGCGGTTATCTAGAGATATCGCTGAGAGATGGGAGCGCGGCTGACTTCCTTGGTATGATTGTAGGAGACGAGATAAAGGTAATCCCTGCCTAGCGATTGCTCTTCAAATGGGCAACCCCAGCCAGATAAAGACACCAAGCATCTTTAGCCCTATATACGACATGACCGCAATAAAGATGTATCTTAGTTGTTTTGCTGGCAAGGCATGAGCTGTCATGCTTCCAAACTGCGCCATAGGCACGCTTGTGGCTGCCAGGCATAACCATACAGGCAGATTGATATACCCTATTGAATAGGGAAGGTAGCCAGGCACTCCGATACCGTTTATGACATATCCCACAACTCCACCCAGACTGGTAAATATTATCGAAGCTACAGATGTTCCTATGGCGATGTGCATCGGGAAATCGAGGGCCAATACCAGCGCTGGAACTATTAGCGCACCGCCACCAAGACCGGTGAGCCCGCTCACCATGCCTATGGGAAAACCCAAAGCAATCAAGGCCCAAGGGTTATCCTTCGGCTTCACCGCTTCCTTTGCCAGCTTCAGCATCACCCCCAAGCCCATCCATGCGGCAATAGCCAGGACAAACCCGCCAAAACCCAGCTTTAATGTTTCGCCTGAGAGGTGAGCCGCCAAGGTAGCTCCAGTTAAGCCTCCAACCAGCCCACACGGTCCCAAGATCAACGCCGCTTTCCATCGAACTGCCTTCCTACTGTTATGTCTCCATGTGCCACTCACTGCTGTGGGCAAAATCACCAGTAAGCTTGTGCCGAAAGCTACCATTATAGCCGGGGCTGCTGGAACACCTGCAGCCATAATTACCCAGTACATGGCTGGAACCATGACGAAGCCACCGCCAACTCCAAGCATTCCACTGGCAAAGCCAGCTGCTGAACCCGTAGCCAATAATATAGCAATATGAGTTGCTGTCAGTTTCTCTCTGTCCTCATCGCTTTACAGGAGAGTTGGAGTGTCTATTTCTAAGCCTCTCCTTCAATCTTCAGCTTCCCTTCAAGCCAACCAACCCTAACATTGGCTTTCCCGTCTATGGCAGGGATATAGGGCTTGATGTCCAAAAGTGGAGTCCCATCTATAGCATCCAGTCCTCTTACTTTGAGAATCCTCCCTTCTTTAGCTACTAACTCCACTACGCATAGCCCCAACGGGTTGGGTCTATTTGGCGACCTGGTGGTGAAAAGCCCGCGTGGTTTACTATGCCGGGGCGTAGTAACAAGCAAATGATACCCGGCTGATTTGTGAAGCCAGTATATCAAGATAATATGGGAAAATCCCTCTATGTCTTTCAAACCTTGTTCAAATTGTTCGAGTACTTCTACCTGGCAGACTTCCTCCCGTCCAGAACCTTGACGTGGCGCCTGCTCTCTATCCCGATAGGGAGAATGGATTATCCCTATGGGCTTCAATTCCAGACCAGGTTGCTCCTCCATCAGATTGCCTTAGGCTCTACCAGCCATGCTGTCAATAACAAAGTCACTTGCCTACCCTTAGCACAGACCCTCACAGTTTTGGCCTTCGCCGCAAGGTCTCTTTTAAGTTCAGTGGCTTAACTTCAGGCCTTGATGCCTCGTAAACTGTCACCACATTCCTGAACTTGCTGAAGTTGACCTTGATAGCAGCCATCTGTGATGGCGTTAATGGTTTAACGCCGCAAGGGCGTAGCGGGGTGTTAAGTTGCACCTCGTCAGGCGAGAGCAATTTCACCACCTGTGCTATTTCGGCAGCGAAATCCTTATTTAGTGCCATAAACATTACTTCAACACACAGCTTGCGGTTAAATTCCTCTCGGAAACGTTTGATGCCCTCGACTATATCCCTGAGCAAAACCCCAGTTGCAGGTCTGTTGATTTGACCAAATAACTCCTGGCTATGAGCATCCACTGTAGCTACCACTACATCCGCCTTGACAAGGTCATGGCACACATCATCCCTAGACATTAATGACGAGTTAGTCAGAACTGCCACCGGCAGATGCAAAGTTGATTTTGCCACCTCAATAGCCTGACCCAGGTTGCTAGCCAGGGTGGGCTCACCCGTTCCAGAAAAGGTAACATAATCAGCAGCCACTCCCTTTAGTTCCGTCAATTCTTCCTTCAATCTAGCAGTAGAAACAAACTCACTTCGCTCAGTGGTGAAGTTCGCAGTCTCACCTAGCTGACAATAAACGCAGCTGAAGCTACAGGTCTTCCCTGGCATGGATAGGAGATCGACGCCCAAAGATCTGCCCAACCGCCAGGAGGGCACTGGTCCGTAAATGATAGAGCCAGCCATTTCGTACTATCCCCTACACTCAGGTTTGCTCGTCAGGACCACGGTGAAGCCGGCGCTCCGAGAGAACCCTTGTCGTGGAGGTTCAATATGGTCTACTTTGCCAGCATTCCAAAAAAGCGGCGAGATAATCTGCCCAACCAAAAAGCCAGTTCGCTTAAAAAGCATATCCGTAGAAACGATGTCCCGTCTCCTTCCCTGTTTGATAAAGCTGAGCCCAAGGACTTTCCCTCAATACAAACCCCAACACCACCTTTCCTACTCCAATCTTGACCCAAGGCTTGGATAGCAAAGGCAAAACTCACCTCAAGGCTTCCTTTTCCCAAGCAAATATCGAGCTACCTTCTTCCTCAAACCAAACATCCTAAGCTGATGCCAGAGAACTGAAGGCACAACTCTCAGAGTCAAACCCTGCAAATACCTTTTCCTGCCTCCTCAATAGTGTAGTATGAATTTGTCTACAGTTTCAAGGAAATCCAATTAGTCAATAATGTCCAGTCGTCACTTTGACAGAAGTAAAAGCTTTGGTGTATGATTGGATGCGAATGAAAATCAATCGCAATCACCCGGCAAAGATTCAGCCAGCTACACCTCAGAGAAGGCTTCTCTTAACTCTTATTCAAGAGGCTGGAAGGCACCTAGATGCTAAGGAGCTATATCGTAGAGCCAGCGAGAGGGATGCTAATATCAGCCTTGCTACAGTCTACCGCAACCTGCGCTTCTTCAAGGAACAAGGCCTGATAGATGACATGCGCCTGGGGCAGACACGGTGTTACTATGAGATGAAACACTTGGGAGAACACCAGCATCTAGTATGTCGAGGCTGCGGGCAAGTCATCGAGTTCGAGAGTCCGCTGGTTCGCAAATTGATAGCAGAGGTGCAACACAGAAACAACTTCTCCGTAACTAAGGTCGAGCTGTACCTGGAAGGTTATTGCTACAACTGCAAGGAGAAATGAAACCAGAGGAGCTATCATACTAGAGATGATGCTGGAGCCAAAATTAAAGGTAGCAGTGGACTATGGAAAGTGCCACCCGGAGCGATGCGACAAAGGAGTCTGTGCTGCTGTTCTTGAATGTCCCACCAAGCTCTGGAAGCAAGAGGAGCCGTACGATTTGCCCTACCCCATTCCGGGCTTTTGTCGGGATTGTGGCACATGTGTTGAGTCTTGCCCTCTAGAGGCAATCAGGATGCTGTAAGCTAGACGCGTATATATATGCAGCAACCAATGAAAGGAGGCATACCATGGAAGAAAGCGACGTGATTATTGTCGGAGCTGGCCCTGCCGGGTTATCAGCCGCCATCTTCACCCAGCTCGATGGTTGGAGCACTCTAATCCTGGAGGCCGACTGGGTGGGTGGACAGGGCACCATCGCTTACACTGTGTCTAACTATCCAGGTTTCTCGCCTGGCGACGGCGAAGTCCTCGTGGACTACATGGCGAAGCAAGTGACCTCGCTGCCTCCCACTGGCGTGGGCGCAGAACTGAGGCAGGAGAGAGTGTTAAACCTTGACGCCAAGAGCCTGCTTGTGACCAGTGAGGCGAATGAATATCAGGCTAGAGCTATCATCTTAGCCACAGGCAGCACCATGCAGAAGCTCGGTGTCCCCGGAGAAGACAGGTTTGTCGGCAAGGGCATATCCTATTACGCCAAGCGAGATTACAACCAATTCTCCGGGAAAAGGGTTTTGGTGGTAGGCGGTGGTAATAGCACAGCAAAGAGTGCGCTAGTGGCCAAAAGCAAAGCGAATGCAGTTATCCTGGTTCACCGGAGAGAGTCGCTGAGGGCTTACCCTGCTATGACTGAGAGGTTACAAAAGGAGGGCATCGAGATTTGGTACAATACCGAGGTCAAGGAAATACGAGGCGACAATAAGGTCGCGGCAGCAGTAGTGGTCAATAATAAGAACTCCGAGCAAAAGGAGATGGCAATTGATTGGGTTATTATCTGCGTGGGAACGGAGCCGAATACTAAACTGGCACAGGAAGCTGGGATCGAGATGGAGGGGAAATTTGTAAAGGTCGATGGTCAAATGAGGACCAATCACCAGGGAATATTCGCTTGCGGCGAAATCACTCCCGGCCATCGCCACCTTATTACTTCCGCTTCAGAAGGAGCTTCAGCAGGAATGGCTGCCAGCGAGTATCTGGCACTACAAATGGTAAAGAAAGGCGAACTGTTTGAGGGCGCTAAGAACGGGAAGTATGCCAGTGAGTATCTGGCAATGCTTAGCTAGAGGTGTATTTTGTCCTCGCCAAGGTCAAAGGTAGAGGTGGGGCCGACAGGAGCCCGCCACTATGACCTTTTTATGAACATGATCTCACTGGGATATTATCCTCATCTGATTAAGAGGGTCGTTGACAAGATGGATATTCAGCGTGGGCAGTCAATTTTGGACCTGGGTTCGGGGACAGGCAGGAACGCCATCTTCCTAGCCCAAAAGATAGGCCCTGAGGGCAAGATTCTAGGGCTTGACATCAGCGAGGAAATGCTGAGCTTGTCGCGGAAACGCTGCCAGCCATATCCCAACGTTGAGTTTAGGGAGCAGCGAATTGAGTTGCCTTTGACATACCAGGATGAATTCGACAAGGTATTTATTTCATTTGTTTTGCATGGCTTTGAGGATGCCCAGAAAGTCGGGATCATCAACAATGCCTACCACGCCCTAAAGCCAGGAGGAGTCTTTTGCATCTTCGATTATAACGAATTCGAACTGGAGAGGCTGTGGTTTCCAGTTCGCTGGGCATTCATACGAGGCGAGTGCCAGCTTGCTCTGGAATTCCTCAGTCTCGACCTAAGGAAAATCCTTTCGAGCCAAGGATTTGCTAACCTCCAGGAGGAACTCTTCCTAAAAAGGCACCTACGCTTGCTTAGGGCGGCAAAGTAAAAAGACTAGCTACAGACGAAGAACTTTGAATAGGACAGGAAATAAAGTAAGAAATAGAAAGCGTGCTAGCCACGATGAAGCCACGCCTGATAGAGGCTTGCAGACAATCTGAAGCAATCTAAAACGAAGGGAGGTATCGAAAATGTGCTTCAACCATTCAAAAGTCAAAGGTCAGTTGGCACAATAGCGTGGTATCTATGCCTGCTTCTAGTCAACCAAGGATCATAATTCTCACCGGAGCTTCATGCCCCTGGTGTAACAGGGTTAAGGACTATTTAAGGGAGAAAAGGTTCAGATTCAGGGAGGTGAACGTAGAGAAAGCCCCCGAGGGAGCCAGAGAGCTGAAGCGTCGAAATATAATGGGTGTGCCTGTCGTCTTGATTAATAACCGACCAATTGTCGGTTTCGATAAGGCGAAAATCGATAAATTACTGGGCATCAAATAGGAAAGGAG
>CAZJGF010000014.1:20600-22298 GCA_964545665.1 uncultured Dehalococcoidales bacterium | reverse complement strand
CTACACTCAACTGTGTATTTCCACTATCACTGGCCACCAGTTGCACAGAAAGCTGTAATACAAGAAGACGGACGTTTGTTACCTAGCTGAACATCCCGAGTTTTTGTTACCCCAATTAAGCAGTCTGGATAAGTGCAATGAGTAACCTAGGGAGCAACGACCACTATCGTCACGGGAAGACCCTTTGTGCCACTCGCTTAACCAATGATAGACTCGGGTTACGTCGCTTTTGCTTGTCAACAATTGGCCTAAGGTCATCATAATCAGCCTGCCAAATCTCACGGAGTCGATATTGGTGGTCAAGAAGGCACAGCAGCGCATAGTCAAATTCGTGCCCTGAAAAGCTACTCACACGACCAGCGTCTCTGGGCAATCCGTTAGACTCGCTACGGCGTGTCTTGATTTGGGCCTGCTGTCCACCAGAATCAAGCGCGTCATACCCTACAGAACGAGGATCTAGCATCAAGCGAAGGCCCAACTGATGACATACCAGTATCTCGCCCACTTCACCTGTGATGCCGAGCTTCCGCTTTCCACCGGTTGCCGCTTCATATGCCAAGGCAGCTTCAATGGCGATCTCTACTTTCTGAATAATGTCATCATCGACAACGATCCATTCTCCTACGTTATTTCCAACCATGTTGCCCTCCGAGCTTCAGCTTGCCTACCTGCGTAGACATAAGGTCAATAAAGATTCCGTTTGCTCAGCTGTCAATCTCGCGTCTCGAAAGAGTTGCGCCCTTCTAAGTATGAGCTCAGTCAACAGCAGAAACAAGCTCAGGCAGGTCTTCCTAACGATCCCGAGCAAAGTGCAATCCCCTTTCGAGGATTAGGTTCTTTCGGACTTTCCAAATCAAGGCCAAGGACCCAAAAGAGGTGAGGAGGGTTTCAATCCCCTTTCGAGGATTAGGTTCTTTCCGACCAGGAGCAGCTTAAGCCAGCTATTGTGGATGTGATTGAGTTTCAATCCCCTTTCGAGGATTAGGTTCTTTCCGACGAAACTTGACACCCACTACTACATACCGGAGAGTGAGAGTTTCAATCCCCTTTCGAGGATTAGGTTCTTTCCGACGAGAGGTAATGCTAGAAGCAGCACAAATAGCAAGTCAAGTTTCAATCCCCTTTCGAGGATTAGGTTCTTTCCGACCAATGTAGGCCAAACATGGCAGCAGGCCTATGACAGCAACACGTTTCAATCCCCTTTCGAGGATTAGGTTCTTTCCGACATGCATTAAAGCAAGCTAGCAGCGCACAATGGGCTATATGTTTCAATCCCCTTTCGAGGATTAGGTTCTTTCCGACCGTAAGACCGACAAAGCAAAGGTGCTGTATGGTCTGTGGGTTTCAATCCCCTTTCGAGGATTAGGTTCTTTCCGACAAGAATACAACGAAATTGTATCACGGGCTAGAAAGAGAGTTTCAATCCCCTTTCGAGGATTAGGTTCTTTCCGACTAAAACAGGCAGCAGTAAAGGGCTTATCAAAATCCGATGTTTCAATCCCCTTTCGAGGATTAGGTTCTTTCCGACATGCATTAAAGCAAGCTAGCAGCGCACAATGGGCTATATGTTTCAATCCCCTTTCGAGGATTAGGTTCTTTCCGACCGTAAGACCGACAAAGCAAAGGTGCTGTATGGTCTGTGGGTTTCAATCCCCTTTCGAGGATTAGGTTCTTTCCGACTAAAACAGGCAGCAGTAA
>CAZJGF010000014.1:0-20500 GCA_964545665.1 uncultured Dehalococcoidales bacterium | reverse complement strand
GCTTATCAAAATCCGATGTTTCAATCCCCTTTCGAGGATTAGGTTCTTTCCGACAGCCAGCTTTGTTTCCTGAGTATATTTTGCGAGTCGGTTCTTGTTGACGTCCTCTATAGGGCTGATGACTATTCTATTGTTAAGGTGCAGATAGCGAGGGAGTCACACAGCAAAGTAAAGCTGTGTGTGCGTCACCGGTGGACCATTGATGACCTCCACCTTGGGCAGGCAGTTCGCACATAAGTAATAATAGCGCACCGAGTCCTCATCTCCCAATACCTTTGTCAGCCTCTGCTTTAACTTCTGAAGGTGCTTCAACTGGAGGTCACACTCAAAGACGCTCTTTTGGACCCTAGTGCCAAACCCCTCTAAGATTTTGCCCACCTTATTCCGTCTTTGGTCACTGCGTATATCATAGCAGACAACAACAAACATCTCTAATCACCTTACCAAAAATGGCCTATAGACTGGCTCCTGTTTAAGGACAGCCTCAGCCAAGCCCCTTGCTTGCAGTTCAAAACAACGCCTGTAAGTAACCCTTCCCTGCGCCCGCTGATGGTAGACCTGACTTTGCAGTCGTAGTTCGTAATGGTGAATGAATTTCTTTATAGCTTCTTCAGTCAGGATAACCATTCTACCTTCCTCCTGAGGACGCTTGAAGTCCTGTTCCGTCATGACCTTTGAGTTGATGAGCCACAAAACCAGAGAATCGACAATGATAGGGCGGAATTCTTCCATTAAGTCTAAGACAAGGCTGGGGCGTGATGGCTCAGGGGAGTGCAGGAAACCGATAAAGGGATCGAGACCAACAGTGTGGACAGCCGATTGGATAGCATAGACGAGGAGAGTATAGCCAAAGCTGAGGAGGGAATTGACCGGGTCAGTAGGCGGGCGGCGAACTCGCGAGGAAAAGCCCAGGTCTTGCTTCAAGACCTCCTTGAATGAACGGTAATAGCCAACACTGGCAGCACCTTCGATTCCTCGCAGGAGAGCTAAATCAGTGCAATCTTCGAGTTTGTCTTTGGCTTTCTCTAGCTCAGTTATGGTTTTTTTCAGTTGAGGCAAATCAAGCTCACGGCGGTAGCGCATAACCATAGTACGCTGATTCTGAAGTTTGCCCTGAATGAAAGCTTTTGCCATAGCCAGCTTTTTATTCGATTGCAGAATGAATTCCACCTGGCGCTGCCTTAACAGGCCGAATTTGGATTCGGTGGAAATGAGACGCCCGTGGAATTTGCCATAACTGGAGCAAAAGACGCAGTCGATTCCCTGCTGTAGAAGGTAGTGGATAACGGGCGTAGTCAGATTAATATTGCCCAGGATAACCACCTGCTCCACCTTAATGGCTGGAATTTTGTCCAGCACTTTCCCCTCCTTGGTGATGGTGAAAACTTCACCATCCTTATGGAGAGTAGAACCCTGGTCTAAAAGATAAAGAACAGGCATGTGCTACCATCCTAGTTTTTGGTCTAGGTTTTGGGAATGGGAAATTGAGGGAAGGTGGGTAATGCGGCTTGGTCAGTGTCGCTGAACTCGAGGAGCATTTGCCACAATTGGCAAAAAGTATCTTGTCCTATGGGGCTAAAGCCATGGGCTAAAATTGAGCTATTGCGGGCAGAAAGAAGACCCTGCAAATGTTTTTCCTGGTCGAGGTAACGCTTCCCCAGCTTATCACCCAACTCATTTAATAGTCGGTAGCAGGCTTGGGAAGGTAACTTGAGTTTTCCTAAGGAAAGGTCTGAGTATTTACGGCAAAAGTCATCTCTTATCGTCGCTGGAATATCATTCGCGACAGCTTTACCGGCCTCCATGCTGTAAGCGGACTTTAGCCTGAGCTGAGCCAGCAATTCAAAGGCACGGTAAAGACGAGCCACCGCATCGTCATACTTTCCCTCCGCTTCTCGGCGTTGTGCATTAGCCAAGAGATCAAGCAAATGATAATGGCAAGGTTCTTTGAAGTTCCCCGATTCTTGCTTGAAAGCCTCAAGAAAAGTCAAATCGTCGTTCACCGAGCCTGCTAAGCTGTGAGCTTCAGCATCATTGCTGACAGCGGCATAGTTTCTCAGTTGACTGAAGCCCTTACTCAGACGGGGGCTTGCCTCTTTGTGTTTGAATCTATCCCATGCCCAATAGGCCTTTGCCAACTCCTGCAATATTTCAAGATAACGCTTCAGCCCGGGCTTCTGGGTTTTAGAGATAGCGGCACTAAAGGAGTCTATGGCAGCTTCGAACTGGAACTTATTGAACATTAAGGCAGCTCTTCTTCTATCATCGATAGCCAAAATTTCCCAGGGATTGGCCTGTGCAAAAACTTCCTCAGAGCCAGTGATTACTGTTCCCAGCCCTTCCTTATTTCTGTGCCCGCCGCCTACATAACTGAGCCGGTAATTTCTGCTTACAGCCAGAAGTGTCAGAGCTGCAGACATCACCTTGGTGCCGCCGGTGAAATCCACAACTATATCTTGTGGCGATATACCCTCTTTTTCCAAAAAACTAGAGCAGCCCAAAGCTTTTTCATAGCAGTCGGTAGTATCATTAATATCTTCAATAATGACCTTGTAATCCTTGAAGTCGAGGCCAATGGCTTTCTTCTTTATCTCAGACACAAGGTCAATGCTTTCCTGGGAAGCGAAGAAACAGACGGCTCTTGGCTTGTGCTCTTGCAGAGAGCGTATCAAAGGCTCGGGTGTTCCCCCAACGGACAGAAGCAGACCCACTGCCATTTTACTTTATCCTCCTTGTCTGACCCATACCCATGGTAGTCTTGGCGCCTGTGCCGCAATAAAAGGCAAACTCAGCCAAGGCGTTTATTGTCTTGAGAGAATCTTCGTCAAAATCAGCGGGTAACTCAAAGGTGCACTCCCCTTCAAAGCCTATCTCCCGGTAGGAGTTAAAATGGAGGATATGTGTACCAAGAGTATACTGTGCCACCCTGATCTTTTCCCAGCACCTAGCTATTAACTTATCAACCTTGATAGGAGAAAAGTGTTGCCACCTATTCAGGTAGCTGCCAAACACCAGCCCGGCTCCAGGAAAAAGCATATTCCTCCTGCCGCCAGAGCGAAAAGCAGTGGGCGATAGAAATCGGAATCTTATCTTCTTCGCACACTGCGCCTCCGCCAATAGGTCTTCATAGCTCTGGTGGTGATAAAGTGGTGAATCCTGCTTATTGAAAGCTACCTGTTCAATGTGGAAGATAGCAGATTCCAAGCGCAGTGGCTGTTTTGTTGCTTTGAATGTGGCGTCCATAAAATAGGCGAAAACATCATCCTGGAGGAAGGTAATCCTTATGGAATAGTCGGACTCATCAACGATTCCAACCCCTTTTTCTGCCCGCTGAAATTTGCCTTGCAAAGGCGAGATAGTGAAGGGCTTAGTTGAAGCTGTGCCATGTAAGCTCTCGGCCATCTTCGGGTTCGACTGCTGCATAGTGGTTAGAAACAGTGCGTAGGCATGGTGCCCCTGTGTCGGAGAAATTATGGCATCGCCATCCGCTTTGAGCTTCAGTAGTACTGCATAGAGAGTCGACATGTTGATTTGTGTTTATGAGGTATTCTCCTGTCTGGGTATAACCATCGGTGCCGGCAGAGCAAAAGCATACTGGACAGCCTGATTAAAGAACGGATTTAAGTTCCTGACCAGGCAACCATAGTAGTCTCGAGGGGGTGAATCAAGGAAAGTCGAGCCCGCTTCCAGCATTAGCAATGGTTTCTTGAAGGCATTGTCTTCCGAGGCCCACTCCTCGCCCATTCTGCCGTATTTGACTATCGTGTTCCAGCATCCGATGGCAGGGTCGTTCGCTGCAGGCACGAAATTGGACAGTGTGACAAAGCCGTTCGCCTTTTGAGGTTTGCTGAATTCTCCAAAAGTGTCAAATGACACGAGACCAATCTGACCATAGCCAACTGACTTGCGCTTGCCATAGCCGGTGTCAGCAATATACTGGAAAAGCTTCTTTGCCGTATCAACAAAATCGTCTGACACTTTGAGATATACAGTTATTTCGGGCCAGTAACGCTCTTCGAAATTGTATAGTGGGTGTTCATCATCTGTGGTACTGGTGAGCCTGTTGAGCTGGTTCTTCAACGTGATGCGCACGGTTTCTCCTGACTTCGTCTCTGGCGATGGAACAAGTGTCTCACCGTTGATAGCGCGGGTGAATTCCGCTGGCGTGATGTACCTAAGATCCCTCCCCTGCTTGTAGTGGCGGAATTTTTTTCTTTGTTCTACCAGGGGTAGGGTTCTTTGAACGGTAGGGGGAGGCATTATAGGATTTGGCAGGAGTTCTCCAGGGAAACCGTTGGACACCAGCAATGGCGGTGTACCCTCCTCGTAGAGCCGCAGGAAGTCGCTGAGCTCACCTTCACCGTGGAGATATCGCATTCCCCAGCATAGATGCCCGAATATGGTGTCGGACTGCCAGGCTGAAGCGACCCAGCTCTTTAACTTGAATTTAGCCCTGAACCATTTCAAATGTCTTTGACCTCGATGTCTTTCACTTCCACCCAGCCATACCCCCTCGTTCCTGAGCCGCCAACATAATCCTTATTTATGAGGTCAATGCCTTCCTTGACAAGGCCGGTAATTCTGGCCTCGCTGTCCCCTTCGAATATGCGCAGAGTAATACTCAGTTGAAACTCCGTTCCGGCATTGACTCGCTCCTGCGTGCGCAAGCTACCTCTGTATGCCATCCCCGTCTTCCTATCAATCATAGTCTCGGTCTTGGTCTCCGTGAAATCCTTCCCCTCACTTTGAGTCGCTTCCCAATCCTTGAGCGACTTCTCCGAGAGAAAAGCGTCGCGCACTATGATTCTGGTCGGGCCAAGCTCATGCCTCACGTTCCTGTGAGGTCCAAATATAGTACACACAGGGCAAGTATCGAGGTCGCGACCACAACCACAGGGGTTGCCATCTTCTCCCCTCTTGTACTTGTATTCCAGCATGGACCTCAACTTTCCTTTCAGCGAAGATCCGGGGATATAGGGCCTGCCCTTAGAGTCTTTGATAACAGGACCCTCAGCGCCCCCTATAGCCATCCCTGCTTCTGTACCTCCAATGTGTAGCCCCGTTTTACAAACAAGCGAAGCCGTGACCGAAACATGCTTCAAAAGCTTACGATTTGGTGCCATTCCTCACCTCCTTGATTATTTTGCCCAACGGCCTACTACTTTTTAGGGAAATAAGCTACCACGCTCTCGAAGTGGGGCATAAACCCTTTAAGAAACGATTTCTTGTCTTTGACCACCCACTTCAGATTCTGCTCGATGAATTGTTTAAAAAGGAGTGGCGCATTATCTTTCTTTACTGCGTTTGCTGCGTAGGCATCTAGTTGAAGTATGCGACCCCGCAAGGCTTCGAAATTTTGGCCAGCACTGAGTTGCCCCTCTATACGCCGTACTTCGCTGAAGAAGTTCCTTAATTGTGCCGGAGCCATGCGTGCACCATCTAACTGCGCAGCTATATGTTGTGGCCACTCTATTATTATCTCTGGCAGCGGATTACCATTTTGGTCAAAATATCCGTTTTTCAGGTAGTCTAGTGGTAGGCCAGGCTTGTACTGCATTGAGTTTCTCATCGGTGGAATTCCCCCACCTCTTGGTTGGAGTCTTTGCCTGCCGTGCTCAAAAGTCATCCTTCACCTCCTCGCCTACTATATAGACACAGGGTAGTTATCAGCCCCAGATTATCCAAAACCATTTTCTCTGATTCCTGTGGCGGCCACTTGAGAATCCTTTCCACCCATTGATACAGTTCCCGGTTTTTATTTGGGTCTAGATTGCGACTGACACTGTAGCATAGCAGCGGGTGAAAACGAAGCCCAAGTATATCATTCTCCTGCCGGTACCGCTGCCACATCTCAGCGAATGCCAGCATGTTGTATAAGAAAGCAGAAGGAACCTGGGATGGGGCTGCTGTAATCGGCCGCAGGAAGTCCCACTCTGCCTTGACCTTTGCCCAGTCAGGCCATTTAAGAGTAGTTCCCCAATATGTTATGCTGGCTTTCCCCTCGCGGTTTTTGGACTTTTTCAGTTCCGCTTCAACCAGATCAGCAGCCCTGGCTATGGGATAATCGGGCTTGGTTATAGCGATGCCGGCTGACATAGTGAGCTGTGGATTACCGGTGAACTCGGTGAAGTCAGCCTGTATCCTGCCTGCCAAAGAGATGATTTCGTTCCATGGCCCGACGAAAAATAAATCATCACCGCCTGAGAAGACCGTGTAGCAGTTTTTGAATTCAGAGTTCAGCAGGCTTTCCAGCCAGCCCGTGAAGAACATATCCAGAAGTCGGCTGAGCGTTGCCTGACGTGATATGGTATCGAACGACACATTCTTTCGTTTTAAGCCAAAGATAAAAAGCTCCCCCAGCCAGTCAACATCGGCTTTTAGGAAGCCGAGAAGTTTCTGCCCATCAGCCGCGTTGGCAATTTCCCCGAAAGTTAGAACCCCGTCATAGCTCCGCGCTACATGGGTTGCCAGGTATTTCGAGGCGGCAGACCAGCTTGACAGGTCCGTAAGGTCAGTATCGTTCAGTTTCATTGCCAGATAAGGCCTTTCGCTCCCTAGCGGCTGGCCCCCAATGGAGACAGAATAGCCCAAAATTGGCAATTTGCCGGCCCCGGGGTTATCGAAAAACCAGACGGTATTCGCCTTTGGTAAATTTGCCCCCACCTCACTTTGCCTACTGCAGTCAATGCAGACTGCCCCATCAGCGGTAGCTATCACGCCGGGGAATTTGTGACATGACGCGCAGGCACTTCTACCCTCATAGGAAACGTCCACAACAAAATCATCTGCCCGCCATGAACCCCCTTTTTGTATGATGCCAGCAAATCGCCGCTGCTTCTTAAGGCTGAGGATGGTCTTGACATCCGAAACCACGCTGCTGAAGCCGCTGTCCGGTTTGTCTGCAGGCTTGAAACCATCGTCCCCGAAAGGATGCCATGCCAGATTGAGGGCCAACTCACCGTTCATTGTCTGCATGAACCACATATCGATTTCCTCCTGGATTTCCTCAAGAGTTGATACAACCTGGGGCAGGTTAGGCACCAGAAGATAGAAGTTGCCTCCAGAATTCATGAGCATGTTCCACAATGGCAACTCCAGCCTGTGTAAGACTTTATGTGCTGCCACCTCACTGCAAAGCTGCACGAACAGGGAGCGTGCCCTGAGCTTGCGGGCAACTCCGCCAGCAGCGCTGGTGATACCGAAGATGTACTGCTGTATGCCCGAGATATCGCCGACCACCAGCAAAAAACGTGGTGTCTCAGTCCTTTTTACGGACTTCTCGTCTAGTGAGTTTGTCTGCAAATGGTATTGGTACAAACAAGCGGCGATCGCTGCCGTAGTTTTCAGATGGTCAAATAACGATACATCAGGGACTTTCTCCTGTGTGTTACTTGGTATGCACCAGGTATGTGTATATACCAGGTTAGTCAAATGGTTAGAAAAACACTCAAAATCAAGGTATCCGTTTCCAGAATCTTTGATGAACTTACTGAAACTGCGTCCAAACGATTCGAGCAGTTTGTTCATCTCTCCGGGCTGGTATTCCGCAAATTCCGCGGGGAAAATAGCCGTACGCATGTTTATAGCAGCAGGTGGGAGGGGATTGGGATGGAAACGGAGACGCAAGCCGATGTCAGTTTCTCTATCAAGACGTTCAATCACCGAACAGAGCGGGGTTGCTTTGTAGTCCTGATACTGTTCACTAGCCTCTCCACGCTCCGAAGAAGCCAGATTGTCGGCTTTGCTTACCAGCGTAGCTAGTGTCCTGGTGTGACTGTCCTCGATGCTTTGAACCAAGTATTCAGGCGGGAAAGCTCGGCTGTTTTCGTGGTGTTTCTGAACCAGTTCCTTCAACAGCGGTACATCTGCTATTTTTGAGAATAAGCCAACGTGGGCACTGATGAAAGTTGACGAAAACCCTGGATGTTGACCTTTGTCGAGAATCTTGAAATCCCCACGTCCCAGAAATTTACCTATGTCGTGTAAGAAGGCTGCAAGGATGACGGTCTGATATTCCGTTGGTTCCAACTAACCCACCTTCCTGCCTATGCCCGAATTTACTGTTTTCCTTCAGCCCAGACGGATTGTCAATGTTGACGTGCCCTGCTAATGCAGGAACTCAAAAGCACTTATTGAATGGTAGCACATAACTCCCTATCTTTGAAGTAGGCTGCACAATACGTCACATTATTCAGAAGAAGCAGGACATGGGCAAGTTGGCCTTCTGTAGTGGGTCTTGCGGAAGCAACTTGAATCCTAGCCACATCAGCAGCCACCATCCCGTATTTCGTCTCAAAGTTTCCACAGTAGCTATCCCTGGTTACTGGACAGCTAAACAATTGTCAGAATTGTTGAGAGCCAATTTGCACTCGGCTGAGTACCAGTTACTTCAATTGAAGTTCCAGCCCAGTTTGTGTTGCGTCTATTTGCCTGCAAGTGCTAGAATAAGACAAACTTAAATAATGATCCCACACTTAGCTGTAGGAGGTATATCCAATGGTAATTACGAAGGAATGGTTCACAGTCGAGGAGGCTGCTCAATACCTTTGTGTTTCCAAAAGAACCATCTATAAACTGACTCAAGAGGGAAGATTACCTGCTTATCGCATTGGTCGGGAGCGTCATCGCCGCTTTCGCAAAGAAGATTTGGATAAGGTGCCCTGGACAGGTGAAGATGCTAAGAACTTAGAGAACATCTTAGTACTAACAGCAAGGGCTGACCCGGTGCTGGCAGAAATCTGGGACAACGAAAAGGATGCAGCCTATGACCGGATATAGCCGGGGAGATGTTGTCCTCGTCAGTTTTGTCTTTTCCGATGAAACTGGAGAAAGACGACGCCCTGCGGTCATCGTAAGTTCAGATACTTACCATAAAAGTCGCCAAGAGACTATTACCGCTGCCATAACTAGCAGGACTGACAGGATATTAGTTGACGACCATCTCATCAAGGATTGGGAAGATGCTGGCTTACTCTTTCCGTCAGTAGTGACCGGTATCATAAGGACCATGAAGCAGGGCATGATCACCCGCAAACTTGGAATTATGTCCAAAGCTGATATGGAAGCTGTAGATGACAATCTACGCATTGCGTTAAGTCTAAGTTGAATCGAGGTGGCATACATCGGTGAATCCAGCCATACGCCCACCTCGCCTGCTGGTCTGCTTACTCCTTTGCCTTCGATGCCATTAGGGAGGCTGCCGGGGTAACCGTCGTTGAGAGTCCCGGTGAAATCGGTTTGACCACCAGGAGAGTGCTCGAAAAGGCGTGAGTTGCTCCTTGCTGGCTCTGCTCAAGGTTTTGCCTTTATCACTGAGATATGCTACGTTAAAGGGCGCCGCAAGCGTGACATTATGTCTTCACCCAAGGAAGTAAAGATATATAAAAACTGGTGCAAAAAATGCGGGATTTGCATTGCCTTTTGCCCTAAAAAGGCCCTGGAAGCAGATGAAGATGGCTATCCCTCCCTTAAGGACACTAAAACCTGTACCGGATGTGGCCTTTGTGAACTTCTATGCCCCGATTTTGCCATAGTAGTGGACCATGATGAGAACAGAGTTGCTTCAAGGGAATGAAGCTTGCGTGAAAGGGGCCCTGGCGGCTGGCTGTACGTTCTTCGCTGGCTACCCCATCACCCCCGCTTCGGAAATAACCCATGGAATGGCTTACGAACTCCCGCGCTTGGGAGGGATTTTTATTCAAATGGAAGATGAGATAGCAAGTCTGGGGGCAGTTATCGGGGCTTCTTTGGCTGGGGCTAAGGCTATGACGGCAACAAGCGGGCCGGGTTTTTCCTTAATGCAGGAACATATAAGTTTTGCTTCCATAGCCGAAGTCCCTTGCGTTGTGATCAACGTTATGCGAGGGGGACCAAGCACCGGAGTCCCAACTCACCCTTCCCAGGGCGATGTCATGCAGGCTCGCTGGGGAGCTCATGGCGACCATCCTATTATTGTCCTGGCACCTTCTTCAGTGGTGGAGTGTTTCAAGCTTACGATAGAAGCCTTTAACCTCTCAGAAAAATACCGAACCCCTGTAATAGTGTTAGCAGATGAAATGATAGCCCATATGAGGGAAAAAGCCTTCTTGCCCTCTCCAGATGAGATAGAGCTTGTGGAAAGGCCTAAACCCACCGAACCGCCGGAGTGGTTTGTCCCTTATAGAGACCCGGGAACAGGAGTGCCAGCGATGCCATCGTTTGGGGATGGATATAGATTTCACGTGACCGGGCTCGTTCATGACGAAAGAGGTTACCCCACTACCAGAACGGATGAAGTAGAGCCTTTCATAAAAAGGCTTTTCCACAAAATCTCCCGGGATTTTGATGAGCTTCAATGGGGGGAGACATACTACACTGAGGATTCGACCCTAAATATCATCGCTTTTGGCTCGGTTGCCCGAGCTGCCTTGAGAGCGGTCAAAGAGGCAAGAGCCAGAGGGATGAAGGTAGGGCTTCTAAAACTTCTGATACTCTTTCCTTTCATGCGCCGGAAGGTAACACAATTGATGGAAAGCTCGACCACAATTTTGGTCCCAGAAATGAACATGGGACAGATATCTCGAGAGGTAAAGCGCGTAAATCAAGGAAGGTGTCGCGTTGAGACCTTGAACAAAGTGGCTCACGCACCTATGACTCCCCAGGAGATACTGGGCAAAATAGAGGAGCTATATGGCTGAAAGAAGGCACACTATTTATGATTACCTCCGCACTACCAAGAGATTCCCGTCTCTGTGGTGCCCGGGATGTGGGGTCGGGATTTTCCTGGGAGCTCTGTTAAGGGCGATTGACAACAGCGGCTACACTAAAGACCAGATTGTGCTCGTCTCTGGAATAGGGTGCTCAGGAAGGATTAGCACCTATGTCGACTTCAATACCTTACATGCCACTCATGGTAGGGCATTAACTTTCGCCACCGGAATAAAGCTGGTAAAGCCGGAGCTCAAGGTCATCGTCATCATGGGTGATGGAGATGCCGTGGCTATAGGTGGAAATCACTTCATTCACGCGGCGAGACGAAATATTGAAATCACTGCTATCGTGATCAATAACAATGTTTACGGAATGACAGGAGGTCAGCTTTCACCCACCACTCCGCTTGAGATGAAAACCGCCACCTGCCCTTACGGAAACTTGGAGAGTCCCTTCGATATATGTAAGCTTGCCGAAGGGGCGGGAGCCGTTTTTATAGCCAGGTCTGCAGTTTATCACGTCAAGCCTATGGAAAAGCTTATCGGCAAAGCCCTTAAGAAAAGAGGATTTGGCGTTCTGGAAATCATTTCCCAATGTCCCGTTCAATACGGAAGGCGAGCAGGCTTAAGCTCAGCGGTGGAGATGATGGAGTGGCAGAGGGACAATACAGTGACTGTCGAGAAAGCAAAAGGACTCAGCGAAGAGGAACTTCAAGGCAAAATAAGGATAGGGGTACTAGTTGATAAGGAAGCTCCAACCTATCAGGAAAGGTTAGAAAGTTTGAGGGAATGCCTAAAGGAGCAGGTCGGTGCGGTATGAGATAGGAATTGTAGGGAGTGGGGGACAAGGGATAGTGCTTATGGGCACTATACTGGCTGAGGCGGTGGCTCTAAGAGAAGGAATATTTGTAGCTCAAACTGAAAGTTACGACACAGCAGTAAGAGGTGGAAAGGCAGAATCCAACCTGGTTGTAAGCGATGAGGAAATAGACTATCCCGGTATTTTGGGCTTTGACCTGCTGCTGCTTTTGGCTCAGCAGGGCTATGAGAGAAATCTTGAAAAGCTTAAGGAGCAAGGCTTGTTGGTCGTAGATTCCGAGTTTGTAAGAGAGGTGATATGGAGCAAAATCTTAAGAATTCCTTTCACCGAAATAGCACGGGAGAAATTCAATGACATAAGGGTGGCAAACATGATAGCTCTAGGAGCTTTGACCGAGCTCTGCAAATATATCCCCTCTTCCGCAGTTGAAGCTTCCATCTCTTCAAGCTTTAAGGGGGATGTTCTCGAGTTAAATCTTTCTTCTTTTCGAGAAGGTATAGAAATAACTAAGACTCGAAAATCCGGCTTTGAGAGAGTCGAAGAGGAGGACACGAGGATTTAGGCTCTGGCTGTAACGAGCAGAGTGGCCAGACTTCTTTCTTAGGGCTCTTTCTGGAATGAGGAAAGAAGGAGTCCAAGTTAGCTGGTATCTCCCAGTGCTGACATTCAGGCGAACTTGACTATATCCTCAGATTCAGCGAGGTATGATTACGTTGCCAGCATTGTTGAAAAAGAAGACATCCATACCCAATGCCGAGGCCAGCTTGACGGATGATTCCAAACCGGTACAATGAGACACTCCAACCTTGTGCACACCAATCCTCTTCAGCTCACTGATGGTCGACTCCATCTGATAATCCGAAGCCTTTACCAGGTGAGTCCCGCCAATAATCATATGCACTTCGTCCATGCCAGTAATCTTCTGAGCATGGTGAATTGTATTGATGGTGCCGTGATGGGCACATCCCAAAACAATGATTAGTCCCAATTCTGTCTTTATGTAAATGGCGGCATCATCGTTAAGTGGATCAGGGATGAATTTCGCATCCCCATCAACATACTTGCCCCCTCCCTCCTTGAGATAACAGATATCAACAATCTTTTCATAGTCATTAAGCATCGGAATCTCGCCGCTCCAGACCATATCGTCAGTTATCCAAATTGGTTCACGGCTTTCAACGAAGCGGGCACCTTGCCTCTCTTCCAACTCTATCTTCTGAAATGGTATGCCGCGGAAATCATATTCTGGGTCGCCAGGATGATTTATAAACTTAGGACCCCACACCTCCGGGTGCGCAATGATTTCTATCTCCCCGCGCCTTTTTTCCAAGAAAATAGAACGCCCCACAGTTAAACGCATCCTCTCCAGAACTTCGCGCAGTCCACCGGTATGGTCCATATGACCGTGACTCAAAGCGATTTTGTCTACAGTAGTGAGGTCAACAGCCATAGCATCCGCGTTATGAACTGTAGAGGAACCAAGCCCTGTATCAAATAGGAGCTTGAAACCATCAGCCTCTATCAGAATGCTCAATCCCCACTCCCCCCACAGCCATAACCACTTAGCCGTGTTTTCACTAAGTGTTATTAGTCGAAGTTTAGTCGGATCTAGCATTTTCACTTCTCACTTAGTATGGCGCTATACCTGGAAGAACTCAGACTGCTCAAAGGCCTTAACCCCAGCTTTGGCTATTTTTTCATCTCCCGCGGGGGAACGGCCACTAGTACCAATAGCGCCAACCACACTGCCATCGCTCGTCTTTATAACACATCCACCTGGAATTTCAGTATGATTAACACTAGCAAACTCATACCCCTTTATGTTTAGCTTATATCCATCCACATCCCGACTGTCAGAAATCTTACGTTGCTCCCAGGTATCCCGCAACAGCTCGATTGCGCTCTGAGCTTTAGCTACGGACACACGACAAGCTAAGGAAAATGCTCCATCCATCCTTTTAAAGCAAAGAAGATTGCCACAGGCATCAACCACAGCAATTCCCATCGGGTATCCTTCAGTCCCGGGTGCATCTTCGCTTTCTTTGTTTGCCTTGATGGCCGTATCAACGATCATCTCTGCTTCTTTGAGACCTAAACTTCTTACCTGCTGCACCTTATTACCTCCTATCATGCTATTTGTATAAATCTGGATGAGCTTTAACTTCAGCGATGAAATCTTGCACAGTCATATTCCAGTCATACTCAGGCTTCCACTCCCAATCTTCACGAGCTCTGGCGGCATCCATCTCCTTAGGCATATCTCTAGCCAGTTTTACTACGGTTTCATTTGCTAAGAACTCAATTTTGGCATCTGGGATATACCTGCGCACGGCATCAGCCATTTCCTTCGCCGGCATTGAAAAACCATCTATGTTGTAGACTCGTCTGTGCAAATTAGCCTCGTCAGTATTCTTCAAAGATGTAAGACAGCGGACAACATCCTTGATGTATATGAAAGGCATTTGGGTTTTTTCGTCAATCGGTAGTTGGCACAGCCGACCCCTAGCCGTTTCATGCACCATCAGACTGGCGTAAGCCGCAAGCCCCTCCCGTCGGCCCGGGCCACAAATAGCCGGAAAACGGACACAACGAAAATTCACCCCAAACCTATGATGATAATATTCTCCCAATCTTTCACCGAAGATTTTGGTTACGGCATATATCTGTGAGGGGTTTGATTGGAATGTATCATCAGTTATTACCTCTGGCGCCCCTCGACCATAGTTGGCTATGCCACTGGGAAAAATCACGCTCTTGACATTGAACAGACGGGCAGCCTCAAGGACATGATAAGTACCATTGGCATTTGTGCTATACGCCGCCCAGGGGTTTGCCTCAGCAGGCATGGTGATCATAGCACCCAAGTGATAGATACAGTCTATATTGTTTGCCTGAACTGCATTGAGTACCTCATTCAAATCGCCAAGGTGTCCTTGAATCATTTGCACATCGCCCTTAATGCTTTCTATTAAGCTAGAACTAGACAATATGTCGAAAATAACCACTTCCTCTCCGTTCTCCACCAAACGCCTGGCTAGATTACTTCCGACATATCCCAGTCCACCAGTAATCAAATTTCTCGACATAGTCACCTCGCTTTACCAGAAGTCTGCATACCAACAGTGCATTACCCTCTGATGGGGCTTATGGGGATGTAACCCGGTACTTAGCCTTCCCCTCCTCGTAAAGGTCGCCGCCATAAATATCATTTATCACTGTGACGGGGAAGTCTTCTACCTCCAAACGACGAAGTGCCTCGGCTCCGAGTTCTTCGTAGGCTATCACCTCTGCCTTCTTGATGCTCCTGGAAATGATGGCTCCAGCACCACCTATGGCACCCAGATATACCGCTTTGTATTTTACCATGGCATCCTTCACTGCTTTGGAGCGCAGGCCTTTGCCAATCATTCCCTTCAATCCTTCAGCCATTAAGCGAGGCGAATAAGCATCCATACGACCGCTGGTGGTAGGGCCAGCAGAGCCAATCGGCCTTCCTGGCCTGGCAGGGGAAGGCCCCATAAAGTATATCGTCTGACCCTTAATATCTATTGGCAGAGGCTTACCTTGATCCAAGGCTTCAACCATTCTCTTATGAGCAGCGTCTCGACCAACATACATAATGCCGGTGAGCATAAGATTGTCCCCTGCCCTGAGGTCGTTCAATGTCTCGTCGGTTAACGGAAGTGTAACTTTCTTAGCTTGAGCCATAGTTGTCCTCCTCTCCCTCGCCAGATAAAGTGTGGGGGGACGAGGGCGCCCCCTCTGGTTCTTATCCCACTTTCAACCCTTTCAGTATATCTCTGGCAACAATATTCCTTTGAAGTTGCAAGGCGAAATTGGTAGCGCTCGTTCCTATGGCATCCCGGCAGAATCTTTCCATAGGCAGTCCTCCAACATATGCCGGGGCGTTGAAGACGTGAGCTGCGTTGTCAGCAACGAAATGAATCATCTGTGTAGCGAATAGCTTCACCATAGCAGCTTCGCGTTGTATTGGCTGGCCCTGGTCTGCCTTCCAGGCTGCCTCATAAACCATGAGCCTGGCAGCATGGATATTCGTGGCCATATCAGCTAGCGCTGCTTGAATACTGGGCCTTCCCGAGATAAACTGCCCAAAGGACTGCCAGGTTTGGGCCTGTGTAGTTGATTCCTCAAGCACTCTCTGGGCTGCTCCCACGCATCTGGCACCCCTCACAATCCGCCTTAAGGGAAGCCACTTCCTACCTAAATAGAAAGCCTTCCCTTCCTCACCTAGCATATTCTCAGCCGGCACTTGGCAGTGGTCAAGAAGCAAAGACATAGGTTGCCTTACTCGAGTCTGCCATCCTGTCTTGGCCTCAGCTCCACTCACACTGAATCCAGATGCACCTTTGTCTAGCAGAAAGCAACTCACTCCTTCCCTCGGAGGTCTCTCAGGATTAGTAGTGGCGAAAACTACAGCAAAATAGTCCTCACCCGCTCTGGAAAGAGACACCTTTCTGCCATTGAGAACATAGCTGCCATCTGTTTTCTCAGCTTTAACTTCGAGATTCTCAATCTCTGATGCTTCCTTTCCAGGCTCCATCAATGCTAGGTAAGGATACTTCTGCCTATCAAGCGCTGGTGCGAAGTAAGCTTCCTTTTGTTTCTCATTACAGCTAAAAAGCACAGGCGTGACATCACCAAAATCGAAAGGGACAACCGTCTGGGCCAGTTCTTCCTCAACCAAGCAGTTGCCCAAAGTGCTCAAACCCACGCCACCAAGCTCCTCTGGTATGCTGACTCCCCAGAGCCCCATATCCTTCACCATTCCCATTAGTTCCTGCTCCTTCTCTGGCGGGAGGTACATCTGGGCATCACTCAAGTCAGCAGCCCGCCCTAAGACAATCCTTTCCAACGGCTTCAGTTGCTCAGTGACAAAATCTCTCACCATGCTTTGAACCATCTTCAAATCTTCGGGTATTTCAAAATCCATTCAAATCCCTCCTGCCTGGCGCAGTTTACCCAGAGTAAGATTCTTCGCTGCGCTCAGAATGGCAAGCAGCCAAGGCCTCAGAACAAGGCTTCCTCCACGAACAAATCGAGATCGGGCTCATCTTCATCCCCAATCCTTTGCTCTAACTTCGACATAACCTCTATCATGCGATGATTGGCTACATAGTTCTTAATGGTGGTATCCACCTGGGGACAAGCTAAAACGCAGGCATCGCACTGGTCGCAGTCAGCGCCAACTATGATTTCCAGCGCCATAGATGTTCGCTGCTCTGTCTTGTCGCGGCGAGATGGTTCACGGAACAGAAAGGGACAGGCATCTACACAGTTTCCACAGCCAAGGCACTCCTTATGCCCGCGAATATCTTCTTCTATATTTAAAGCATAAGATTCACCAATACCGCTCGAAAGGAGGCGACACCTAGCTACCGGCGGGGAAGCAGTGCTCAACACTTCATTTAGAACAGCTTCAATTTCCTTGACATCTGTTTGCTCACGCAGCGGCATGTTCTCCTCCTTCTTCTAAATCCAACGTATAGCTCTGTCGCCAAAGGGTGTATAAGGACTTATCTGACCAAGCGGCTGAAAGCCAGGCACAGGCCGCTCCTGATTAGCATAATTAGGCAGAAGCATGGGAGAGACTGGCATCTCTTCCAACCCGGCTTCCTTAATCTCACGCTGCCATTTACGAATATGTTCCAATGTGAGTTTACCCAGTTCTACTTCCTTGGCCCATTTAGCTGCCGCTCTACCTGCCCTTCTACCGAAGACAAACAAATCCAATGTTGAATTGCCGATAAGCCTGTTCCTACCATGGACCCCGCCTTCACACTCACCGGCAGCAAATAACCCTGGCACGGGAGTAGAGGCATCAGCCTTGATTACAATCCCTCCGTTTTGGTAATGCAGGGTGGGATAAACTAACATCGGTTCCTTGGTTATATCGATATTGAAACGAGCAAATTGTCGCACCATAGCAGGCAATTCTCTTCTGATAGTTCCTTCCCCTCGTTTAATCTCAATCATCGGTGAATCCAGCCAAACGCCGACCTCACCTGTTGGCGTGGGTACTCCCTTGCCCCGCTCTTTGCATTCCCGGATCTCGCCTGAGGCTTCGGTATCCCTTGCCTCCAAAGGATGAACGAACTGTTCACCATCACAGTTGACTAGCTCTGCTCCTAGAGTTCTTACCTTTTCTGTAACCAGAAATCCCAGAATCTGCGGAGGAAAGACAGCGCCTGTGGGATGGTACTGCATGGTATCCATATGGACGATTGGACAGCCCACTCTATAAGCCAATACCAAACCATCAGCAGTAGCACCATAATGATTGGTAGTGGGGAAGCCCTGAATGTGAGTGCGACCCAAGCCTCCAGTAGCGATGACTACCGCTTTGGCCCGCACTATCCTCATTCTTCTAGTTTCCAGGTTCATCAATATTGCTCCGGCCACTTGCCCCTGATCATCCATTATTAGCTCTATCGCTGGCTCAAATTCCAGCCAATCTATCTTTCTTCCATGCATATTTCGCTGGCGAATCTCATCACGTACAACTCTCATTTCCTCAAGGCCAGTATAATCCCGGCACGAATGAATTCGCCTTCTGGAAGCACCACCTCCCGATAGCTCATGATACGAATTATCAGGTTCCTTATCCCAGTTAACACCTAAGGATTCCAGCCATCTAATCACATCGGGAGAGTCTTTCACCAAGGCTTCCACCAATTCGGGCACATTGACATAATGCCCTCCACCCATCACATCCAAATAATGAATGGCAGGAGAGTCATTAGGCCTATCGCATGCTTGTGTTCCCGCTTGAGCTCCTATAGTATTGGCATCCCCCAAGCGTAGCTTCGATGAAATAAGAACGCTGGCACCATTCTGCTCGGCTAAGAGCGCCGCTGAACCCCCAGCTCCACCACAGCCAATTACCAATACATCGACATCATAATCAATGCCAGCGAGGTCGATTTTATCAGGGTCAATGCGGCTATTTCCCTCCAACAAGTCAGCTATCTCCAAAGGTGTTCGGCTACCCTTGTTCGGCCCTACCCTTAACTCGCGAAACTGTTCCTTTATGAAGTCAGGGTGGAACTTATTCACCAACACTTCCCTCTCCTCAGCAGAAACGCGGGAAGCTACTCCCTTTTCTAATCGCTTTGCCCTAGTTTCTTCCACCTTTCTTTTGCTTTCCTCCATGGAAGCAGGATATGGCATATTAACTACCTCCTTCTTGGCACAAGGCTAAAGCCTCGTGCTACATATGCCCCTTATAGGGCAGGCTCTATCTCACGTTCGGCATATAACTCACGCAATTCGTCTCTAGGCATCTTTCTTAGTTTCTCTATTTCACCATCAAATTTCCCTTCCTCTATCTCTTTCACTCTATCCAGATTATGCTGAGACGTAGGAGCGAGATAGGCTCCTCTCAGCCTTCGAGCCGCTATAGCCATAACATATGGCCTCAATCCTTGAGGACATCTGGCAGCACATAAGCCACACATCAAACAATCGAAGGATTTTTCATATACTTTCTCATAATCGCCTCTGATGGCAGCGGACATAAACTCCATTACTTCCAGGTCCTGAGGGCAGCTTTTGGTGCAATTATTGCAGCCAAAACAAGTAAGGATATCGGGGTAAAGTCCGACTAGCCGATTTTCCCCCTCTTCTGGCCGCAAATCCTCCACACCGTAAAGGGCCTCAGCAACAGGGAAGAACGGTATCTGTGTTAAGTACATGTCTTGCTCAATAGCTTTTTGACAGCCAAGAGCGTATCTTAACTGAGGATCATTCTTGAAGCAGTACACCGTAGCACAGGCGCCACAAAATCCAGAACGACACCCAACAGCTCGAATAAGGTTGTAACCGCAGTATTCTAGTGCCGCCTGAATGGTTAGTCCCTCAGGAACCTGGTAATGCTTCCCCATTACGTAAATATCGAGCATCTGCACTTTTTCTGCCACTTTAGTCTTCTGAATCATTCTTTACCTCCAGTCTCTCGCCACATAAACTTGATCAGGGAATCCCATCCCGCTGAGCCTTATTTGGCTAGGTGTGTCAGGGAGGCGCAGGCCTCCCCTCTTACAGAATCGCTTCCTCGTGGCGAGCACACCAACATTGCAGATTAACCGCCACTGGTAAGCTAGCAATATGACAGGGAAAAGTGTCAACATGGACTGCTAACGCGGTAATCCTGCCTCCATACCCCATGGCCCCAATGCCCAATCTGTTAACTCGCTCTAAGATGTCCCTTTCCAGTTCGGCAACCTCGGGTTCTGGATTTGGCTCCCCCACCTTGCGCAACAACGCCTTCTTAGCTATCAACATAGTCCTATCGGCCGTTCCCCCTATCCCCACTCCCACAATAACTGGGGGGCAAGGATTACTGCCAGACTCATCAACCCGATTTACCACAAAATCTATTATCCCTTGGCGACCCTGCGCTGGGGTTAGCACTGTCAGGCGAGTCATATTCTCAGAACCGCCTCCTTTGGGCTTGGCAATAATCTTGAGCCTATCACCAGGGACTATATCGGTATAAATAATGGCTGGCGTGTTATCCTTAGTGTTCACTCTGGCAGAAAAGGGTTGGCGCACCACAGATTTGCGCAAATAACCTTTATCATATCCCTGGCGTACTCCTTCATCCGCTGCTGTGTAAAGGTCACCGCCAGTTATGTGAACTTCTTGGCCTAGCTCCAGAAAGACTATCGCATTACCGGTATCCTGGCACAAAGGGATTTCCCCCTTAGCAGCAATCTCAGTATTTTCCAGTATTCTATCTAACACAGCGCGTGCTACAGGAGACTCTTCCTCCTCCCTAGCCTTTTTGAGAGCAGCTACCACATCTCCGGGAAGATAATAACAAGCCTCCTGGAAAAGCCTGGATACAGTCTCAGTGACATCGCTAACTTTAATTTCTCTCATAGTCTTATTCACACCTCGTTAGTCTCTGGCCTTTAACCCTACGTTACTGCGGGGGCAATAGCGCCTGCCTTTACCAAGGCATCATGTGTTT
>CAZJGF010000013.1:0-22942 GCA_964545665.1 uncultured Dehalococcoidales bacterium | reverse complement strand
GAGAGTAAGCTAAGGGAGCGATGAAACACTTAATGGACCACTCCCTTTCGCTTGGTATAGATGGCGTAAAGCAAGGTCATCCGCTGAAGAAGAAGGAGCCCAGCTTTTCTTGACTCACTTAGGAATTACAGGCTACCATGTCTAAATTGAATATAAGCAGTGCGCCTAAGCTTTCCCTTTTCCCACTAACAGCCGAGGTAAACCACCAAGGCCATATTTGTGTTGGTGGCTGCGATGTTGTTGACTTAGTTCAGGAATACGGAACGCCGCTTTACCTTCTTGACGAGTTCACTATTCGACATAAGTGCCGTGAATTTAAGAGTGAGTTCTCCAAACGTTATCCTGATACCTTGGTTAGCTACGCCTCTAAAGCCTTCTTGAACCGAGCTCTAGCTCTTATCCTCAACCAGGAAAACCTGGGGCTTGATGTCGTCTCTGGGGGAGAGCTTAGCATTGCCCATTCTGTAGAGTTCCCGCTAGCCAAAATCCATTTTCATGGAAATAACAAGACGCCAGAAGAGTTGAAGCTAGCTCTAAACTGGGGTATCGGCCGAGTTGTGGTGGATAACTTCTATGAGCTTGAGCTGCTTAGCAGGCTGGCTACGGAAAGAAAGACCAGTCAGGATATCCTCATTCGCATCACACCGGGAGTTGACCCCCACACCCATCAATATGTCACTACGGGAACCGTGGACAGCAAATTTGGTTTTCCCTTAGCTACAGGACAAGCTGAACAGGCAGTAAAACAGGCTATGTCAGCCGCTAATTTGAACCTTCTGGGGCTTCATTTTCACCTCGGCTCTCTTATATTTGAAACAGCGCCCTATGAGTTGGCTGTGGAGCTTGTTCTGCGCTTTGCCCGGGAAATGAAAGAGAAATTTGGCTTTCAACTCAGTGAGCTTAGCGTTGGTGGCGGCTTCGCTGCCCAATACACCGTAGAACATGAAGCGCTCCCACTAGCTGACTATGCTAAGGCCATAACCGACAAATTGAACAGCCTCATCTCACTTCTAGAGCTAGCCCATCCTCAACTCGTCATTGAGCCAGGCAGGGCAATTGTCGGGCAAGCTGGAGTCGCACTATATACTGCAGGAGCAATAAAGGAGATACCCGGGGTAAGAAATTATGTCTGTGTAGATGGTGGCATGAGCGACAATATCCGCCCAGCTCTCTATGGCGCCAGATATGAAGCTTTAGTAGCTAACAAAGCGTCAGAGGCCGAAGAGAATCCAGTTACTATTGCCGGCAAACTCTGCGAATCGGGAGACCTCTTGGCAACAGATGTTAATCTAGCTCCAGTTTGTCCCGGCGATATTATTGCCATGCCAGTGTGTGGGGCTTATTCTATTCCCATGAGTAGCAACTACAATGCCTTGCCCAGGCCAGCTATAGTCATGATAGATAATGGCAAAGCGCGCCTTACCCGGCGTAGGGAAAGCTACCAAGATTTGATGAGATTGGACGTAATCTAAATGTGGCAAGTGAGAGGACAAGACAGAATTTTGGCCTTGCTGGATCGCAGCTTGAAGGAGCACAACATAGCCCATAGTTATCTTTTAGTAGGGCCACGTCATGTAGGCAAAGGAACCGTGGCTCTTAATTTGGCCCAGGCTCTAAATTGTGATGCCCCCCAACCACCCTGTGGCCAATGCCGTTCCTGCCGCCTGACCCTTGAGGGTAAGCACGCAGACGTTATCACCTTAAGTTTGGGCTCCAGAACGGAGACCGGCATGGATGATGCACGGGAGCCAAATCACAAAGTGGAGATTGGCAGGGATGATATAGGAGAGCTGCAGCACTTAGCTCACTTGCCACCGTATGAAGGTAGATATAAAATATTCATCATTGAGGATGCCGACTATATGTCCACTGAAGCGGCTAACCGCTTACTCAAGATACTGGAGGAGCCGCCACCTAATGTGGTCTGGCTCCTGTTGGCTGTTGAGGAATCTCATCTCCTGCCCACGGTTATTTCTCGATGTCAGCGGTTGGCATTGAGTCCTATACCCCTGGGGCAAATACAAGGAATGCTCACTGATTGTTATCGGGTTGAACCTGACAAAGCAAGACTTCTAGCCCGACTATGTCATGGCTGTCTTGGCTGGGCGCTATCTGCCTTGGCAGATGATAGCCTGCTCCACCAGCGTTCTCAAAAAATCGGACAGTTGACTTCTTTACTGGCCGGCAGCTTGGAGGAACGCTTTGCTTACGCCAGAGACCTTGCCACTCAATTTGGCCAGGACCGGAGAGCGGTAATGGAGACGATGGAAGTTTGGCTCAGCTGGTGGCGTGACTTGATGCTTATCAAAGGTAGCTGCAAGGAGGCTATCATCAACATAGATTATGAAGTAGCTCTGCGAAGACAGGCAAAGAGGCTAAGTCTCAGCAAGATTAAAGATCTTATTACTATCCTGTGCTTAACGAAGGACGCCATTAGCAGAAACGTTAGCGCTCGCTTGGCATTTGAATCATTGATGCTTAATTTGCCCGGAAAAATTGGATATTTTTCTGCCAGTCTGGGTGCTCAGCCAGACTAAAGAATCGGCTGGTGGCAAACTGCGATGGAAGATACACAGCGTGACAAAGAAGAAGAGGCTCTGGCCAAGTGCAAGGAAAAGGTAGCTAAACTTGGTCTAAAAATGAAGCCCCTATCGGCTCACTACAAACTGGATGGCAGTCACCTGACTATATTCTTTAAAGCTCAAGAAAGGGTTGACTTCCGGAAGTTGGTCCGAGAATTAAGCCATAGTCTCAAAACACGGGTGGAGTTAAGACAGGTGGGGCCAAGGGACGAAGGGAAATTGGTGGGCACCATAGGCAAGTGTGGTTATCCACTATGTTGCCAGGGTTTCCTCAAAGAGTTTGCCCCTGCCTCGATAAGAATGGCTAAGCAACAGGATTTAGCCCTAAACCCTATGAAGATATCAGGCATCTGTGGACGGCTCCTCTGCTGCCTAAGCTATGAAAATGAACAATATGCGACCTTAAAGGAGAAAATGCCCCAAGTGGGCCAAGAGGTGTCAACACGCTTTGGCAAAGCTAAAGTAGTCAGCGTGAATCCTTTAAAAGAAACCGTGACAGTAGAACGTGATGACTCTGTTAAGGAATTGCCTGTTGACCAACTATCCAAAAATCCACCATAGGGTCGAGTTTCAGTCATCCAGGCAAGTATTTCTCCCACTCAGTATAAGTACTGCGGTGATGATAAGGAATACAAAAACCATCATTGCGAGGAGGGCGTGGCTGGTGAATCAAATTCATCCCCGCTTCCGCTGGGGTACGCCCACCTTTACGACAATTACAAACTTTGCAAGCACCAACCACGTTATCCCAACTATGTTCCCCCCCACGCCCCCTAGGAATAACATGGTCTAGCGTGAGTTCCCTTGTTTGGCGGCCACAATACTGACAAGTGTAGTGGTCACGATTAAACACCTCCAGCTTAGTCAACTTTCTCTGGTGATGCGGACGCTTAACCATATAGACTAGGCGGATTACTGAGGGGATGGAGAAAACCTGTGTAACAGAATGAACCTCTCCTCTGCTATTCTCCAGCACTTCGGCCTTGCCACCAAAAACCAGGACTACAGCCCGGCGTACGCGACATAAGTTAAGGGGCTCGTAGCTCTGATTGAGAACTAAAACTGGAGAATCTAACATCATCGAACTCTGTGTTAATGCTAGCCTATTTTAGCAGCCATATTTACCAATTACAATAACGCCCCGAGGTAAAGCACACCAATATGTAACCGTGTTGTCAGGGTTATTAGCTAACATCGATCAGTAGCGTTTAACTCGTCGACTAGCTGCTACATCGCCACGATAATCAGGAGCAATGATATTAAATACCAGACTTAGCCTTGGGTCTACCATCCGTGAACTAATTCGTGTCTCAATCTCATCCAGGGAAAGACAAGTGGTAACCACCATTGGTAACCTGGCATTATAGCGATAGTTAATAAGTTGGTACAGCTTTTCTCGAGCCCATGGAGTAGCCGACTGCTCGCCAAAGTCATCGAGGATCAGTAATGAACTTTGCTTGATCTCCTCAAAAAATTCGTCATACGATATCTTGCTCTCTGGACTGAAGGTGGAGCGCAAATGATCGAGGAGGTCGGGGACAACCACAAGGAAAACCGCTTGGCCTTGCGCTAAGCGATAGTTAGCAATAGCCGCCGCCAGATGGGTTTTGCCACAGCCATTGACACCCTGGAATATCAACCAACCTTCTGGAGAATGAGCGAATTCCTCCGCTAGATGAAAAGCTTGTTGCAAATTTTGACGTTGCTCTGATGGGAGTTCCAGCCGCTTGTGATCAAAATTATCAAAAGTCATATTTCGCAGTAGTTCCAATTGTAAGCCACCCAGATGTTCTAGCGCTGACTTCTGTTCCACTACACATATTTGGCAAAATTCACTATCTTCAAAATGCCCGCGCAAACGCTTATCCATTTTTTCCAGTGACATATCAGTGGTAATCACAGTTGCCAGCCTAGCATTGAAACGATAGTTGAGGAGTTGCTCCAGTTTTTCCTTCGCCCAAGGCGTGCCGCCTTCTACACACAGGTCGTCAAGCACCAGAAGTGGTGTATTCTTCACTCGCTCGAATAGCTCGTCGTAGTTAATATCGCTCGTGGGGCTAAAAGCAGAGCGGAGGTGGTCAAGCAAATCGGCGACCCCAATATAGAAGGCCGGGTGCCTTACGCTCAAGCAGTGATTAGCAATTGCACACGCGAGGTGAGTTTTGCCACAACCAGCAGGGCCTGAAAACAGGAGCCAGCCATCAGGGTTATCAGCAAAATCCCTGGCCGCCTGGTAAACACGAGCAAAATGCTCCTGTGAAACGGCATCCCCTCTCCTCCCCTTAGGGGATAAATTGCCAAAGGTGAGCCGCGACAAGGAGCCTAGATTGCTATACTTCTCCAGGTAGCTTAGCTTCTCTCTTTGTAGCACCCGTTTGTTGCACTGACAGGGCACCACTTGGCTGAAATCAGGCTGCCCCGAATCTGTAAGAGGGTGAACAAATCCAGCCCCTTTGCATATCGGACAGGTCTCCTGCTCATGTCCCTCGCCAGATAGGAGGTCGGATGGACGGGAGTCACTTTCTCTACCTTTTGACCAAGTGCCCGTATTTGCCTTTGATGTATTTGTCGGGACTACCCTTTTTAACACCTTGTCTATATTCTCCACTGTCCTTGCCCTCGCTAGCCCAGCGCTCCAGAATGCGAGCAACGTATTTCCAGCTACGCTTATTCAGCACAACCGCTTCCTTTAAGGCTTCTTCTATCCACTGTGCTGGATATAGCTTTTCCGCCTCCTTAAGTTCCTCAGCAATCATTGGTGTTATTATGCCTATGTTCTGCTCATAAAGAGCAAAGATATTTGACCGCTGCAATGCCTGCCCCGTCCCTTCTTTCCCGGTAGAGACCCCACTGTGTTCAATCTTACTAATGGCTTCTCTGTCAGATTCTATGTTGGCGAAGTAAGCCTCCACCCACTCCCCATCTATATTTAGATTGAGGCGCAAAATGCTGCCATGGTTTACAGCCAAATCCAAGGCACGACGAAGCGCCTTCTCATCTATGCCGGGCATTGAAACAGTTTGGGCTAGTAACTCCTCATACCTGACGAAGGGGGGATAGTCCTGTTTGTGGCTCAGCAGGTAAAAGATGCTCATTGTCACTTTGAGCTCGGTTACATCCAGGATTTGAGGCATCACTTGAGTGAAGAGTAAATCGAGCAGAGAGTCGCACTCTGTCTTTGTCGGTAAACGGTGGAAATGCCTGTTTTGCACCTTGCTATGCCCTAAGAGGTCAAGATTGGCTCGGCCTCCGCATTCGTAAATTTGTCAAATTTGACGATGCTACTCAGGAACCTCAGTTTGACCTGGCCTAAAGGGCCATTGCGATGCTTAGCTACAAAAATATCAGCGATGCCGCGGGGATAAGGTTCCCTCTCTATATCATGCTCCTTGTTCCATTGTTCAGCGGTGCAATATAAATCATCCCGGTAAATAAAAAGGACAACGTCGGCATCCTGCTCAATGGTGCCGCTTTCACGCAGGTCAGCAAGCTGAGGAACATGAGAGGCTCGCCACTCCACAGCCCGGCTGAGCTGAGAGACAGCTAGCACAGGCACGTTCAGCTCTCTAGCCAGCATCTTTAACGAACGCGTGATATAACTCAGCTCCTGGACACGGGTTTCCTTTCTGCCTTCACCCTGTATCAGCTGCAAATAATCGATGATTATCAGGTCAATATTACGCTCAAAATAAAGACGCCGTGCTTTGCTCCTTATGTCCATAGTCTGAAGCTGTGGCGAATCATCAATATAAATTGCTGTTTCAGATAGGACGCCACTGGCTTCCATGATTCTCACCTCATCACTCTCACTAAAACGTCCCAAGCGGACATGCTTGAAATCTACCCCTGATTCACCAGCCAGAAGGCGCTGAGCCACTGGCTCTCGCGACATTTCTAGACTAAATAGAGCCACACAAGCGTTTTGGTTCACTGCAGCGTTTCTGGCAATGTTCAGAGCCAAGCTAGTTTTGCCCAAGCTAGGTCTAGCAGCCAGAATGACTAAGTCAGACTTTTGTAAACCGCCCAGTAACTCATCCAATCCGGCAAAACCAGTCAAGATATGAGGAATCTCGCCTTCCCGCGGTGCGGCAGGAGGTCCAGCATCCTCAAAGTATTGGCTTAGCACATCGCGGATTGGAACGAAATCCCGTGACCCTTCCCTCATTCGCACCTGGAAAAGGATATCCTCAGCTTTATTCAGGCTGGCTTCGACATCTGGTCCAGCCTCATAGCCAATAGCAGCAATCTGTCCCGCGGCAGAGATTAATCGCCGCATTATAGCCATGTTGGATACTATCTGAGCATAATACTCGACATGTAGAGATGTAGGCACAATAGAGATTAGATGGCTCAGATAGGCGGCGCCACCGATTTCTTCCAGCTTGTTCTGGCGCATCAGTTCGTGAGCCACAGTAATCTGGTTGATGACCTCGCCGCTGCGTTGGTAAAGTGAGAAACAAGCCTGGTAAATAATCCTATTTGTCTCATCAAAAAAATCCTCAGGCTTGAGGAAGGTAGCCACTTTCAAGATAGCCTCAGGGTCAATGAGCAAAGAGCCAATTACCGCCTCTTCTGCTTCGATATCATGCGGTGGCAACTTTTCCTGTGCCATAATTAATCCTTCTCTGGCTTGACAATCACTGTGACTCGCGGCTCTAAGTCCTTAGCTAATTTGACAATTACTTCATGACTGCCTGCTTGGCGTAACGGCTTATCTATGTCTATCTTTCTCTTATCAAGAGAGAAACCTGTGGCCTGACTTAACTCCTCGGCTATATCGGCAGCGGTGATGGAGCCAAATAGACGGTCACCGGTACCTACGCGAGCCTCAAAATGAATTTCTTTCCCTTCAATAAGACCGGCTAACTCAGCCAGCTTAGCTTGATCCAGACCTTCCTGAGTCTTCCCTTTTTGAAGCCTTGATTCCGCTTGTTTCAGAGCTGTAGGAGTAGCCGCCAGAGCCAAACCTTGAGGTAAAAGGAAATTCTTGGCATAGCCTTTAGCTACCTCCTTTATCTCTCCCGCTTGTGCTTTCCCAGAAACATCCTCTAGAAAAATTACCTTCATAGCGAACTAACAAACCTCCTCACTGATAGAGCAGCAGTGGCGCAATCTCCGCCAGCTAATATTCCAGGTATCCCTGTTTCCATTACTTCATTGGTGATTATGCATCCTTTTTCGTCCAAAGGCAAAATCCCAGGCAAATAACCAGTCGCAACCTCCACACCAACGGCGATAAAAAGGCCATCTGCTCACAGTAATGACATTATACCATCCTTTATGTTTCTCAGCCTGAGCTGACGCACTATTCTCTCGCCTTCTATTCTATCTACCACGGCGTTCCAAACGAAATCAATTTTTGGTTCTGTCCCGGCTTTTTTGCAGTACTTTGCTAGCACAAAGTTCATCACGGCGATGGATGATTGAAACCTCAGAAGCGAACTTGCTCAGATAAATGACCCCAGCGAGTGCAGTGTCTCCCCTACCTATCACAGCTACTCCTTTATTCCGGGAAAAGAGGCCATCGCAAGTAGCACAACAGCAAACCCCTTTACCTACGAACCCGGCTTCCCCAAGCACACTTAACTTAATGAACTACCCGAGACGGATTTGTGAGCCCTCTTTGAAATTCACTTCTTGACGATTGATGTCGATACACATGGCTTACTTTGAACAGAGCCTCATACTCAGCAAGCAAAGCAAGCCTTGCACTCCGCAGACTGTACCATATATATTACCCCAAAGGCTGTAGGTAAGCCAACAATGCATTTCCCCAATACCTTGAAGCCACGGCGAATGATTATTATACTTACTACTTAGCCCAAAATTTGTAGTGTTGACCCCAGGTTAGATATGAAAGCTGAGGAACTCAAGGGAGAGCCTTTCAAAGCGCTAGTAGATGTGGCTCAATTGTTGAGAGAGCCTGTTGGCTCTAGTCGCAGCTATTGCACAGACGAAATAATCAATGAACAAGCTAGAGCTTCTGTTCAAGGAAAAGTAACACTAATTCACACTAGGCAGGCGATTTTGGTTCAAGGTAAACTAAATGTTGAAGTAGAAATCATATGCAGTCGCTGCCTCAATGTTTTTCTTTATCCGGTAGCTTTCAATATCGAGGACGAATTCCTTTGCACGTCCAATACTTTATCCTCATCTGAAGAGCAAGGTGACGTTACCATTAGTAGCGATAACGTGCTTGACTTAGGAGAGATAATCCGGCAGAATACTTTGTTAAATTTACCAATGAAACCGCTATGTCGACCTGATTGTGCCGGCATTAAGGAGATGAGTTCCTATGGCTTTACCTAAAAAAAAGTACCCCAAAGCGCGTCAAGGGAAACGGCGCAGCCACCTCAAACTTGTTTTGCCTGCCCTGGATACCTGTCCCCAATGCCATAGCCTTAAGCTAGCTCACCATGTTTGCCCCACTTGTGGTAGCTACAACAATAGACAGGCGATTGAGGTCAAGTCACCCAAGAAAAAAAGCTAATTATGTCTAAGACAGCCAAGGTAGCCTATGTCTTTCCAGGACAAGGCTCTCAAGGCACTAGTATGGGATGGCAGCTATATGATAGCTATGCCGCAGCCAGAGAAGTCTTTGATGAAGCTGATGCCACTCTGGGCTTCCCCCTATCTCGTCTATGCTTTGAAGGCCCAGAGGCAGAACTGACAAGAACAGACAATGTCCAGCCAGCGATATTGGCAACTAGCATTGCCTGCCTCCGAGCCGCCCAACAACAGGTTAGCAATGAAAATTTGCCACCTCCTTCCTTTGTGGCTGGACATAGTTTAGGAGAATATACCGCTCTTGTGGCTGCTGATGTCCTGAGCTTCAGTGACGCTGTGAGGTTAGTTCGGGAAAGAGGAAGACTGATGCACCAAGCCGGGGAGAAGAATCAAGGGAGCATGCTAGCCATAATAGGACTTGAAAAATCCGCCGTTGCGGATGTATGCCTTCAAAGCGGAACTGAGATCTCTAACATGAATTGCCCCGGTCAAATCGTAATCAGTGGCGCTATTGATGCCTTAACTGAAGCCAGCAAATTGGCTAAGATTAAAGGTGCCCGCCGTGTTATTCCTCTGAAAGTGAGTGGTGCTTTTCATTCCTCCCTAATGGAGCCAATTATGGATGAGTTTAGCGAAGCTATCTCGAAGTTCGTGTTTCGTCCACCATCAATTCCCATAGTAGCTAATGTCACCGCCCGGCCGCTAACTGATGTAAATTCGATAAGAGCGGAGCTGTCATACCAGTTGCGCCGTTGCATTCAATGGCAACTTTCTGTTGAATATATGGTGCAAGATGGAGTGGACTCCTTTTACGAAATTGGTCCCGGCAGGGTACTCAGCGGTTTGATTAAGCGAATCAATTCAGAAGCACAGACCTTCGGCATCTCAGGGGTTGAGAATATCACCGAGCTAGGAGACTCAGTGGTCTCCGACTGACTATGGGTTTCAGACGAAAGGCACGAGTCACTGCTCTTCAGATACTCTATGAACTTGATTGCACCCAACACAAAGCAGAGGAAGCTTTAGCTCGATTGCCAATTGATGAAGCATTGCCACAGGAAGCCTATAGCTTCGCTGAGACACTTACACAGGGAGTAATACATGATAAAACCAAACTTGATAACCTCATTAAGCAGTTTGCGCCAGCCTTTCCTGTAGAACAGATGTCTATCGTAGATAGAAATATCTTGCGCATCGCCATCTTCGAGATTCTGAATATTACCCCACCAAAGGTAGCTATAAATGAGGCTGTAGAGCTCGCCAAGACTTTTGGTAGCGATTCTTCGTCACGGCTGGTTAACGGAGTATTAGGCTCAGTAGTAGCCAAGTATGGTGGGAGGGGAATTGGTAGCAGGGAGCAAAATGGAGTAGGATAGCAACTCTATAGGTCCAACATGCATGAGTTCGGGATAACTGAAAGTATTGTCAGTATTGTGCTGGGTAAAGCCAAGGAGGCTCAAGCTCACAGAATTAGTGAGATTAACCTGGTTGTTGGCGAGCTATCAGGCTTTGTTCCCGATTGTATCCAATTCTATTTCGATTTCCTCAGTAAGGATGACATCGCTGAAGGGGCAGTACTCAATTTTGAATTGGCACCAGCTCAATTCCGCTGCCAACATTGTTCCACCATTTTCCACCCCCAGGACACATCCTGGACTTGCCCTAAATGCCAAAACCAGGATGTGGAAATAGCTGGAGGGCGAGAGCTATATGTAAAAAGCATAGAGGTAGAATGAAATGAAAAGGATAGAAGTAGTGCAAAACATCCTAGAAGCTAATGATTCTATAGCGGCGCAAAATCAGCAGCTACTAGACAGGAACGGCGTTTTCGCTATCAATATTATGGCGGCTCCAGGCGCAGGCAAGACAAGCCTTATCTTGCAAACAATAGCCAAGCTAAAAGACAAGCTAAGGATAGCAGTTATTGAAGGCGATGTCGCCTCAACATTGGATTCTGAAAAGGTTAGAAACGAAGTGGCAGATGTTGTCCAGATAAATACACGAAATATGTCAGAGAGTTGCGCCTTGATTGCTAACATGGTTGGTCACGCCCTTAGCAGGTTGCCTTTAGGAGATATAGACTTGCTGCTTATTGAAAATGTGGGCAATCTCATTTGTCCCTCGGAGTTCGCCCTTGGGGAACATAAAAGGGTGGTGATTTCTAGTTTGCCGGAAGGTGATGATAAGCCTGCCAAATACCCTGTGATATTCGCTGATGCTGATGCCGTAGTGATAAATAAGCTTGACTTTCTGCCTTATGTTGAATTTGATATTGATTCCTTTCAAATTGCCCTGAAGGGATTGAATCCCAGAATCGAAATTTTCCAAGTCTCCTGTAAGACAGGCGCCGGCATAGAAGATTGGTGCGCTTGGCTGTTAAAGGAGCTAGAAGCTAATAAGCACAAGCCCCAGACCAAAGAATAGCCCTCTACCAGCCCTAGAACTAAATATTACAAACAATGGCTAAGGTAAGAACTCCCGCGCTAGCTCATATAAGCGTTCATGGCGTCGTTCAAGGAGTCGGGTTCAGGCCTTTCGTTTACCGACTAGCCACTGACCTCAATCTAAAGGGATGGGTATGTAATACCTCTGAAGATGTCAAAATTGAAATAGAGGGAGGAAGAGAAGCTATTGAGAAGTTCTGTTTGGAGCTTAGAATGGAAGCGCCACCCCTAGCTCGCATCGAAGATATAGCTATCACTTATCGACGTCCCGCTGGCTATAAAAACTTTGAAATCCGTGGCAGCCTTGCTACTGAGGGGAAATACCAGCTCATCTCTCCTGATATTGCTACTTGCCAAGCCTGCTTAAGCGAACTATTAGATCCCAACGATCACCGTTACCGCTACCCATTCACTAACTGCACCAATTGCGGTCCCCGCTTCACTATAATTGAGGATATGCCTTATGACCGCCCCAAGACTACCATGCGCTATTTCCCTATGTGTCCCCGATGTCAAGCGGAATATGATAATCCTCTAGACCGCCGCTTCCATGCTCAGCCAAACGCCTGCCCCGAATGTGGCCCCCACGTTGAGCTAATTGACAACCAGGGCAATTCCTTGCCCTGCCCAGATGCTATAGCCAATGCCGGTCAGCTCTTGAGAACAGGGAAGATTATTGCTATCAAAGGCTTAGGGGGATTTCTCCTAGCCTGTGATGCCAGCAATGAAATAGCAGTTAGGACTTTGCGCCGAAGAAAAAGGCGCTCCTCTAAGCCATTTGCCATAATGGTAACCGACATAGAGGAAGCAAAGAAACACTGCTATGTCTCTCCAGAGGAGGAGAAATTGCTCATTTCTCCTCAAAGCCCTATCGTGCTCATGAAGTGGAAGGAGAACTCAATCGTATCTCGAGAGGTAGCTCCAAACTTACAATACTTGGGCGTTATGCTGCCTTACACCCCTTTACATCACATCTTGCTCAGGGATACCCAATTGCCTCTAGTGATGACCAGCGGCAATCTTAGTGAAGAACCCATTGCCAAGGACAATGACGAAGCATTAAGAAGGCTTTCGGGAATCGCCGATTACTTTTTAATCCACAATCGCGATATCTATTCTCGGTACGATGACAGCGTAGCCATAGTAGAAAAAGGAACAAGCCAGCTTATCAGACGAGCTCGAAGCCATGCTCCTTATCCTATTCACCTCCAATTCGGAACTGAACAGGTGCTTGGCTGCGGTGCTGAAGTCAAAAATACCTTCTGTCTGACTAGGGATCGGTACGCCTTCTTGTCCCAGCACATTGGTGATATGGAAAATATAGAAACTTTGGAGCACTTCGCCGACACCATTTCCCTTTATAAAAGGCTATTTCACATTGAGCCTGTGACCGTCGCTCATGACCTCCATCCTGATTATCTTGCCACCAAGTATGCGCAAGAGCTAGGCAACTCTGGAATAGAACTTATTCCGGTGCAGCATCACCACGCCCACATTGCAAGCTGTATGGCAGATAATGGTGTACAGTCCCCGGTTATTGGAGTAGCTTTTGATGGCACCGGGCTGGGCAGCGATGGACGTATCTGGGGAGGTGAATTCTTGGTGGCTGACTATCGAAGCTTCCAAAGAGTAGGACACCTAGAATATCTGCCTCTGCCTGGAGGAGATGCAGCTACAAGGAAGCCCTACCGCATTGCCATTGCCTATATTCTCAGTCTATTAGGGGAAGATGTCTTAAGCCAGGGGCTACCAATTATGGAAGATGTTAGCAAGACCGAGATACAAATCATCCAGCGTCAAATAGAAAGAGGGCTGAACTCGCCGCTGACCTCTAGCATGGGGCGTCTGTTCGATGCTATATCAGCGCTACTGGACATAAGAGGTGAGATAGATTATGAAGGGCAAGCAGCCGTGGAGCTCGAAATGACTGCTTGCAAGGCTTGCCCTGAGTCTAGCGAAGGGACCAATTATGAGGAAGGCTATCCCTACCGGATAGCAGAGGGTGAAGGAATAAGAATTGTGGAGGTAGGTGACTTACTCTCAGCTATAGTCGAAGAATTACGCCAACACACCTCAAAAGCCAGGATATCAGTCAAATTCCATAACACCATAGCCCAGATAGCGAAGCAAATGTGCCAACTAATAAACAGTGAAACTGGCATTAATAAGGTAGCCTTAAGCGGCGGTGTCTTCCAGAACCGGCTGTTGCTAAACAAAACAGTTGCCCTGCTAGAACAGAACGGGTTCCAGGTATTTACCCACAGACAAGTACCCTGCAATGACGGTGGCATCTCTTTAGGCCAAGCGGTTATTGCCAACTTTGCCTAAGTAAGAGTCGTATCTCATCCTTATATTGAAGAGGTGCCTTCTATGAGCAGATATGGCCCCTGGCATAACAAAACCCTTATTACACTTTGTATGGAAGCGCTAGTGCTCATGATGAAACCTACCCGTTGGCATACCAGCTCATTGTTGGGGACAGAGGCCTCCGCTCATCATCGGCCGCTTCCTGACGAGTTGGGGATATCCTGCTATATCGGCCCAGCACAAAATTATGAACGCACCATGGCCCTATATCGCACTGTTAGCGATATCGGCTTTGTGGTAGGTCCAATCCTTTTAGGCTAGCTTAGAGATATAAACGAGTTCGAATTCCCCTTCTTCCTTGGCGCTGGGCTTCTCCTTGCAGCAGCAATATCTCTTGCCGCCTTCGCTAAAAACAGCTGGCCACCGCGACTATGAATGAAAACCGCTCTGGCTTCCCTAAAACTTCCAAGAATTGCCAAGTTAGAGTCTTTTTGTATTATTTACGGAATTCGGGCTAAAATACCTAGAACCATGTGTTTAGCCATACCAGTTAAAATCGTTTCCATAGAAGGTGATGAGGCGGAGGCGGAGATTGCTGGAGTGAGACGCCGAATTAGCATTGCACATGGGAAAACCACTCATGCCAAAATTTGAAACAATGTTCATGATTTTCCCCACCTTGTGAGCTATCATCCACTGCCCTGCTTGCCGGCAATACACATAACTACCACGCTAAGAAGAACGTATTTCACACCAGAATGACCTGAGCTATGCCGTCCCAAGGGGCAAAACCCTCCAGATGGAATGGACTCCCCTGATGACAGCAGCTTCCACCATTCACTGCATCTACTATAGTGACAGGCCAAACAAGATCCAGTGTAGTTTCCCAAGACTGCTTACTATGCTTACTAAGCGAATCAAGCGCTGAGATATATAGTCGTCGTAGCGCCTGACAACATGGAGCAAACAGTCCTGGGAGATTCTCCTCAACGACCCGTTTTTTACGCCACCACCCTCCATTTCCATCCCCGGCTGCACTCTGTTTCTAAGGTCTGGGCTAAGTTCAAAGACTAACCAAGATCAACTGTCTATGCTTCCTGCAGGCACCCGCGGCGACTCCCAGAAACTACTAAGATCGTGATACAAATAAGGCCTCCTTGCCAGCGCCTCCTCATTAATCTCTACCCCCAAGCCTGGCCTGGTTGGCAACTCAATGAATTCATTTTTCAAAGCAGGGAACGGCTCTTGGAGAATCTCTTTATAAAATGGGGGATCGACGGAAAAGAACTCGTGGATCACGAAGTTCGGAATAGCGGCCTCGATATGTACGCTGGCAGCGTTGAGAATTGGCCCACCGGCACTGTGAGGAGCAACACCCACATAGTAGGCATGTGCCATGTCAGAGATCTTTTTTGTCTCGAGAATGCCGCCGGCGTGCGCAGGATCGGGATTTATAATTGCTGCGGCACGTTTCTCAAATATGTCTCTGAAACACCAGCGAGTCGGGATTCGTTCGCCAACAACTATTGGTATGTCGGTTGACGAAGCCACCCTCGCCAGATCATCTACGCTGGCGTCGGTGGGGATAGGCTCCTCGTACCATGACGGTTTGAACTGCTCTACCGCATGGGCGAAGCCAGTAGCGCTGTTAGGGCTCAGTCGGGCATGACCATCAAGCATCAACTCAACATCATCGCCAACAGCCTCGCGCACCCTCCGGACATTTTCTATAATACTGTGGATGTCATCTCGACTAGAAGTAAACACATCACATCCCCAGAATGGATCCCACTTGAGAGCCTTGGCTCCTCTTTCCTTCACTTCTCTTTCAGCAAGCCAGATGTAATCATCAATGCTTTTCGCTTCGAACCACCAGCCATTATGGTAGACTTTAATACGGTCGCGACATGCACCGCCCAACAGCATATATACCGGGGCACCAAGGCTCTTGCCCAGTATATCCCACATAGCCATCTCCAACCCGCTCATAGCACTGGTGACGATGAACGTTGGGCGCCAGTAGCTATTGCGAAACATGGTGCTCCAGTGTAACTCGATGTGACGAGGGTCTTTCCCAATCAGATAATCTGCAAGGTTGTGAATGGAAGCTTCGACGCCCTTTTCCTGGCCCTGAGTAGTCGCTTCGCCCCAGCCACTAATTCCCTCATCTGTTTCTACTTTTACAAAAAGCCAATTCCAGGTAGGGCGGTAAATAAAAGTCTTAACCTTGGTTATTCTCATTAGTAGACCCGGCCTTCCTTAAGATTTCCAGTTTGCCTGCTAGGATGTTCACTTTTCATACCCACACATTCCATCTTTCCTATACAATGTATCCAGTAAGAATCTCACGAGAGCCGAACTCCTTGTCTTTTGAGTTCACTTTGCAGGTCTCCTATGGGGAGATTCTTCGGGCTTTTTTTCTCTCGGGCAGAGAGTGCAGCAGCCACACCAGCAGCTTGTCCAGTGCCAAAACAACCAGGAACACTTCGTATAGTACCTTGAGCAACACGATCCGCTGATATGCATCGTCCAGCTATCAACAGATTTTCATTGACTTTTGCCTGCAATGACCTATAGGGCACCTCATAGGGTTGCTTCAGCTTTAACCATGTCTGCTTCTCACCTGGTCCGTGAATATCAATAGGGCAAAAGTTCAAGGTGATTACGTCATCAAAATGCCGACTTTCTCTTATATCATCTTCGCTAAGTGTGTATTCGCCTATAACCCTACGGCTTTCTCTGACCCCAATCTGGCCGGCACTATCCATTAGATAGCTATCCTCAAATCCCGGAATGGTCTTCTTCATAAAAGAAAACACGGACATCATTTGTTTCCGACCTTCAATTTCAGCCAAAGTAAGGTCTTTGGCGTTTAGAGGGTCACGATTAGTTACATGAGTAGCATTTATCTGAACCATTCCTTTTGCTGGCAGAAATTTGAGAGCTATTACTTCATGAGGCAGGCAAAGTTCACCCTCATCTCGTGCTTTTTTTATCATCCCTTTGAATCCAACAATAGAAACAAGGGGCTTATCTCTATTCGGTTCCAGAATAGTAAGATCTTGAGGACTTCCCCATGCATAGAAATCGTCTGGGTTCTCCTTCACGAAGCTTACAGCCTTGTGGATGTCAACACCTCCAATCCTATAAGGTATTGTCAAAGCATTTTCGCCTGGTATCGCCTTTTCGAATGCTTCTCCAGCAAGAGCGGCAACATCCGCGTCGCCAGAAGCGTCAACAAACACTTCACCCATGATAGCTTCCAACCCCGATTTGTTCGCTATAACAATTCCCGAAAGCTTGTGTTTCTCCAGCAATACATCAATTACCGTCGTGTACAATAGCAATTCAACACCTGCTTTCTGCACGACGTCAAGAGCTAGCAACTTGAAAGCTTCAGGGTCATTGGGTGAATGAAACCCTTCGATTAGATCGCCACTGGCCTTCATTGCTCGCAAAACTTCCATAAAAAACCCTTTGTTGACTTCAGGTTCCACTCCCATCCAAGTTGTAACAAGGCCTCTGGTGACTGTGCCTCCAAGGCAGTTACCCTGCTCAACCAAAATTGTCTTGACACCGAGTCTGCCGGAAGCAACAGCTGCGCTCAGGCCGGCAACCCCTCCGCCGACCACGACAACTTCATTTTTGCTGTAAATTGGTATCCGTCGAGCCGGTATGTTAGTCCATTCCATTTTCGTCATCCTCTACATACAATCGTGTTGGACATTGCCAGTAACTCTCTGTTCATGATTTTTCAACCACCATATTGATAGCTCCAATCAATAATCATGCAATCATAAGCCCATGAGGCCAAGTAGCCGCCTTCGGAAAAAACATCTCTCTTACAGGTTGTCCAAAAAAACCGTTTCTGTCGGAGGGTAATCAACGACCATTGATACTCTCCGACACCTTTTAACCGTTATTTCTTGAAGGGTATCACCCCCCTTCGACCACCTTTGTTCACCTTCAGAGTTGATTTGGGGCCTCAGCCCCAACCAAAGTCAATTGTTCTTCGGCTATATGCCCATACAGCCTCTGCAATCAGCTTCTTATGCTTCGCGGAGAAACGACCAGTACCATCAAGGACTCTCTCCATGATCCTTTTCACGTTGTGCACCAGGCACAATAGTGAAAACTCACCCCGCACTTTCACCGAGCCATGCAGGCCCATCGACGGCTTCTTGTCATCCCACCTTATCTCCCCGAAAACCGGCTCCACCGTGCATCCCCACGTTTGGCATAGATCCGCTTCCCCTCATCGCTTCTCAGCTTCTGCCTCATCGCCTCCAAAAGCGGCTCCCGACCGTCTCGACTTACCGTCCGTGTCTCTCCCACTGTACATTGCTTACAATATCTTTTTAGTCAAGATCTGTCATGCTCCCAAAGAGGTCGGGATATTTCATCAAACCTTGTATAGATTCAGAGCTGCTTCTTGCTCCATAAGGGTCTTTTGCAGGAGTTTCACATCCAGGTCTCTCGGCGTGACTTTGTTCTTGATTGAGAGAGCGGTCGCGGTTCCTGCCGCCTGACCCAGCGCCATGCAGCAGGGCATGGTCCTGTGCGACATTAACGCCATATGCTCCGATGATATGTCCCTACCTCCCACGAGTATATTGTCCAGGCCCTTTGGCAGAAGAGTCCTGTAAGGAATACTATAGGCGTGAGGAAGTTCGACCTGGGTAAAACCTACACCAGGCCCATGACCTTGCATTGGGAATCTGTTGTTAGCGATGGTATCTTCAAACTTCTTGCTTGTGAGTAAATCCTCTTTTGTGAGGACATAATCCCCCACGATTCTACGAGTCTCCCTGACCCCCATCGTTACCGCGTTATACGCCAGGAAACAGTTCTCAAATCCAGGCACATTATTCTTCATGAATTTGGTAATAGACATGTTTTGCTTCCTGGCAAGGATTTCCATAGAAGTCAAATCCTCATTGTTACATGCATCGCCGGTCAAATGAGCTGAATTAATACTTACCACTCCAGTTTTGATTGCCGTTCTATCCTCTACGTGTACAACGATGTGTTCAATTTCGGCCTCGAGTTCACCCCTCTCCCTAGCTTCCATAATCAAGGGCTTGGGCACCATTACATATCTTGGGTATGGGTTAGCTTGAAAATCGGGCAAAGTCCCCCTCCTTGCACCCCATTCCGGTTTCTCTTGCGGAAACCTCAGTAGCAAATCGGTATCTACCCCGCCTATAGCGAAGCACAATGTTGACGGTTCCCTGTTCGACAGTTCTGTAGCCTCATAGGAGGCACCAGCCCTTACGGCTACATCGCCGTCGCCAGTGGCATCAATGACGATTTTGCCTAGGATGGCCTGTCTTCCTGACTTGCTCTCGGTGATTATCCCCTTGACTTTCGAGCCCTCAACCACCACATCAACAGCGGTAGTGTACAAGAGCGGTTTTACCTTTGCCTCCTCCACCATCTCGTTCATTATAATCCTTGCAACTTCGGGGTCGAACGTTGCATAATAGCCGTCTATCAGGCCCCCAGCAGACATCTGCCTTGTCTTAAGCTCTCTATATATTCCCCCATCCACTTGAGGAACAGTACCCATCCAAACATTGCACAAACCGGATGTTCCCACGCCCCCAAACGCACTGTAATGTTCCACCAACACCGTTTCCATTCCATTTCTCGCCGCTGCAATGGCAGCAGGAAAGCCGAATGGACCACCTCCAGCCACCACTACATCTGCTTCTAATGCAACCTCTGTCTCCCTTTTAGCCTCGGTGATATATTTTGCCACTTTCTCGTACCTCCTTTTTTATATTTGGACTCTTCATAATGGGTATCTTTCTTTGTAGCTCGACTACCTCTTGGCCAACCATGTGGGTTTCCAGCTTTGAACGATTTTGCTTTGTAGTCCTCATAACTTCCAATAGCCTCCTTCACCTTTTTGTCTGCCAGTTAGTCCAGCATAAGACTGGGGAGCCACAAGCTTACCTGCGGAAAGAACATCACTATGGCGACCGCGATACACTGCAAAGGCAAATACGGAAGAACCGATCGAATAATATCTCCCATGGTGATGCCTTCTGGAGCTATGCCTCTCATATAAAATAGTGCGAACCCAAAAGGTGGTGTTAGGTATGACATTTGCACATTGGTCAAAAACAGAACCCCAAACCATAGACGGCTGAAACCCAGAAGATCTACTATGGGGAAATAGACCGGCAGGGTCATTAATTGAATGACTATCTCTTGAACGAAGCAACCCAAAATTACGAAGGTTATCTGCATCAGCCCAATAATGGCTATCGGCGCTATGTTTAGACTACCTATCCACGCGGTGACGACCTGGGGGCCGCCTGACATAATGAAAACACCTTTAAAGCACCAAGCACCAACAAAGACCCATGCAACCATACCGGCCATCTTGATAGTGTCTATCAACACATCCTTCACATCGTTCCACCTGAGAGTGCCATTGATAGCAGCACACACTAGAGCGCCAGCAGCGCCTACCGATGCTGCTTCTGTGGGACTGGCTACTCCCAAGAAAATTGCGCCGAGAACAGCACTAATAAGACAGAAGGGCAAAACTAGCCCTTTCAGTGAAGCAAACTTCTCTCCCCACCCAGCTCTCTCTTCAGGAGGTAGCCTTGGGGCAAGGCTAGGATCTCGGTGACACCTTATAACTATATATGTCACAAAAAGACTAGCCAAGATGAGACCAGGAACTATACCCCCGACAAACAGTTGGCCTACGGATACTGCCGCTAGGGAGCCATAAACAATGAATGCCACACTGGGTGGTATAAGAGACGCCAGGCAGGCTCCAGCCATAACAGGCCCTATTGCCATTTCTTTGCTGTAGCCAAATTTGAGCATAAGGGGCACAGCGATAACTCCTAACATAAGGATACCTGATGCAACTACACCTGACATGGCTGCTATAAGAACAGAGACTCCTACCACTGCTAATGCAAGTCCGCCAGGAATTCTATCAAGCCACAATCGGAAGCAACGGAACATCTGTTCTCCTATACCTGAACGTTCCAGAATAGATGACATAAAAATAAACTGGGGGATGGCAACAAGCTCGAAACAATGCACAATTTCAAAAGCGTTGCCAGTCAACACGAAGCTCAAGGATGTGGACTTAAAGAAGACAAGAGCTACTAAAACACCTACGGACCCCATGGCAAAGGAGACCTGCATCCCAGCAAGTAACAACGCCATGAGAGCGCCAAACATCACAGCTAGAATTACCAATGGACTTGCATCAATCATTTGTGACTTCCTTTGCTCGGCGGAACCAGAAGTATGCCCCTGACCGTTGCTATATCTCGAAGAAACTTAGCTATCAACTGTAAGAGCAGGAAAGCCACTGCTACTATCATAATAAATTTAAATGGGTAAATCGGAGGAGCCCAGACTGTGGGACTTGTTTCACCCACTTGAAAGGAGTGCCATGCAAACGGTATACTAAGCAAAAACAAGCCACCGATAAATAGGAAACTCAACCCACTAACCGCAAGGTCAGCGATAGCTTTCCTCTTCAGAGACCACCGTCCCCACAAAACATCCGCTCTAATATGGCGTTCATGGAGAAGACAGAATCCTCCGGCTAAGAGTGCATAGAGGCCAAACAAAATTTCTGTCGTTTCGTATCCCCACACAGTAGGATCATTAAAACAAAACCTCGCGATAACCTCGAATAATGCCACTCCAATGATAGCTACTACCATATAAGAGGAACCCCTACCTACTCGCTCACTGAACCTCTCCACCCCTAGTATGAAGACTCTCAAAGTGTTCATATTACGCAAAATCCCTCCTGCCTATCGCAGTTCCTACACTGCACTACCTATTTCTATTATCTTCAGTCCTGCTCCTCCCTAAAACCTTACTCTAGGCTGGTAAATTCGGTCAATATATCTTTTCGCAGTGGGCCTCTAACAACTCATATGCTTCAACCCAGTCGGGGTCTTCAGGATGCCTCTCGAAGGCTTCCGTTAACGCATTCGCCCACTTTGCCTGGTCAGCATCACTCCAGTACCCCAGCGTTACCCCGTACTCTGCTTGAACCTCGGCAAGAATTAAGTCTAATCGGTAATCATTCGTGCGTCGGGTATAGTCTGTTGCGTAGGCATGAGCCACCTCTATCAACCTTTTATCTGCGCTAGAAAGAGAGTTCCAGAAATCCATGTTCGCGACAAAGGTCGATTGAACAACCGCTGTAAGCGGTGGCATCATCCAGTACTTAGCCACTTCATAGTAGCCAGTGTCGTAATAGTTTGCAACGTCGTAATTGTCAGTAGCATCAATGAGACCGGAGGCAAGAGAGGTGTAAATTTCTGCCGCGTCTTGGATAAACACAGTACTGGCCCCTAAGAGCTCCATTGCCTTAGCATTTAAGTCCGAGGACCTTAATTTCATACCTTCAAGATCGTCCATACTAGAAATTGGAACCCTCGAGACCAAAGAATCAGACTGCTTAGCAGAGTTACCTATGAAGTGGATGTTCAACTTTGCCCATACTTTTTCCGCCAGTTCGTCCCAGCCTCCCTCCTTATCTAACGACCAAGCGTCGGCCGGCATTCTTAGTCCGACAGGATAATTGAAGAGGCCCAAAACGGGATACGTCCCTCCGTAGTAAGATAACCACATGTAACACAGGTCAAAAACACCGGCACTAGTCGCATCAAGGTGTTCCGGTACTGGCGTGACGGTAGCTTCTGGCAATATTGTGACCTTAATACGCCCCCCTGAGGCTTCAGCAAGAACGTCTCGAATACGCTCACAGTTCATCCCATGGTCTCCACGAGCTAAAAAATTCGCCATCTTAATTTCTAATTCCTCTGCCTCGGGTGCTGCCGGTGGAGCTTCCTCTTCCTCCTCCGGTGGCGCTTCTTCCTCCTCCGGTGGTGCTGCCGCAGGAGCACAGCCAATAAGGACCAAACTTACGATAACTGCTATCGATAACACTAACGTCATTAATTTACGCTTCATTTAAATCTCCTCCTTCAAATTTTTCTTCTTAGTCTTTCCTGAGCGTCTTTTGTCTCAATAGGCATCACACCTCCTTCTACGGGCAACCAGAGCCCCGATTACGGCGGCACACCACACGGGACAGGGAGGTTT
>CAZJGF010000012.1:0-23328 GCA_964545665.1 uncultured Dehalococcoidales bacterium | reverse complement strand
TAGACCAGATTGCAGAAATGGCTATCAATGTCTGGTATACTATGACTCACTGTAATAGTCAGGGAGGCAACTTGCGCACTATCAGACTTGGAATGGCTCAGCTCAACTGTACGGTTGGTGACCTGAGCGGCAATGTCGGCAAGATAGTGCGGTCTATTGATGAGGCAAAGTCGCTCGGAGTTGACTTATTGACTTTTCCTGAACTGGCTATAACTGGTTACCCCCCCGAGGATTTGCTGCTCAAGCCGCATTTCCTCAAGCAGAATCAGCAAAGCCTTGAAGAGGTAATGGGACACACCTCAGATATAGTAGTAGTCGTGGGCTTTGTTGATAGCGACGGCGATACATATAACGCTGCAGCCATAATCTACAATGATAGGTTGGTGGGGGTGTATCACAAGGTCTATTTACCCAACTATGGTGTGTTTGATGAGAATAGATACTTTCGAGCTGGAACTGGATGCCCGGTCTTCATCATTTATGGCATTGGCATAGGCGTGACTATTTGTGAGGACATGTGGTATGAAACTGGCCCAGCGACAATGCAAGCTTATGCTGGAGCCAAGTTGCTAATTAATATAAGCGCGTCTCCGTACCATGCTGGCAAAGGGGGCTTCAGAGAAAGGATGCTCGCCACCAGAGCAGCCGACAACGTAGCCATTGTCGCCCATAACAATTTGGTGGGGGGGCAAGATGAGCTGGTTTTTGACGGCAATAGTCTAATCATCAATGAGAAGGGAGCGCTCATTGCTCGGGGGAAACAGTTTGAGGAGGAACTCATAGTAGCTGATTTGGATATAGAATCTGTATTTCGCTCGCAGCTACACGACCCCCGGCGGAGAAAGGAGATTCCGTTAGTTAACGGACAGCTGGGCCAGGCTACCAAAGTAGAGGTACCAAGCGAATGTCCGGCGAATAACAAACCGCCTTTGCCACCAAGACAAGTTGAAAGGCTAGATGAACTGGCAGAGATATACCAGGCCCTTGTCCTTGGCACCAGAGATTATGTAGGTAAAAATGGCTTTAAGAAGGTAGCTATTGGTCTATCTGGCGGTGTTGACTCGAGTCTGGTAGCTACTATAGCGGTGGACGCCCTGGGAGATGACAATGTTGTAGGTGTTTCTATGCCCTCCCGTTATTCATCACCTGGTAGCCAATCAGACGCTGAAGCTCTAGCTAGGAACCTGGGGATAGAGTTTAAGGTAATCCCCATTGAAAAAGCTTTTAGTGCCTATATGGAAACACTAGCCGAGCCTTTCAAAGATACCCAACAGGGCGTGGCTGAAGAGAATATTCAAGCGAGAATTAGAGGCAATATCCTCTTCGCTTTGTCCAATAAGTTCGGCTGGTTAGTGCTTGCCTGCAGCAATAAGAGTGAGACAGCTACCGGCTATACTACCCTTTATGGGGATATGGCCGGGGGATTTATTCCTCTCAAGGATGTGCCTAAGACAATGGTTTTTGAATTAGCCAAATACAAGAATTGCCAGGCAGGAAAAGAAGTGATACCTTCCAGCATCTTAACCAAGGCGCCGTCGGCAGAGCTAAGACCCGATCAAAAAGATACGGATACCTTGCCCCCATATGAATTCTTGGATCCTGTTTTGAAAGCTTATGTAGAAGACGACCTGGCGATTGAGCAGATCGTAGCTATGGGCTTTGACCGGGAAGTAGTCACACGAGTAGCTCGGTTGGTAGATAGAAATGAATATAAGCGGCGTCAATCTGCCCCAGGCATAAAAATAACTCCCAGGGATTTTGGTAAAGATAGAAGATTGCCTATCACTAACAGGTTTAGCGAGTAAATAACTAATGAGGAGATAGCTTGAGAAAGATAGGTGGCATCTTATTGGGAACTGGTCTGGGGATCTTAGTCGGCTGGGGGCTCTATTGGTTCTTCTGCTTAGCTTTCTTGTCACTGCCCTTGCCGATCAAAATTGCCAGTGCTGCTATAGCTACAGGGCTTATTATCCTGCTGGCATCACTGGGCCGGGAGAGATACCGAGCATCGAAGGAAGAAAAGGAGAAATTCAAGGAGGTAGAAAGATGATAGTGGTTACTACCGAGCAGATAGAGGGCAAAAAGATAACCGAAACTCTGGGTTTAGTTAGAGGAAGCACAATTAGAGCCAGGCATGTGGGACGTGATATCATGGCTGGCTTGCGAAATATTGTCGGTGGCGAAGTCAAAGACTACACCGTAATGCTGGCCCAGGCCCGTGAAGAGGCTTTACAAAGGATGATCGAGCAAGCCGAGAAGATGGGAGCTAACGCCATAGTAGGCACCAGATTTGTGACCTCGATGGTAATGTCTGGAGCCGCCGAGATGGTAGCCTATGGAACAGCAGTAAAAGTGCTTTGAACTCTCGTCTGATTACAGTAGCACGTGAGCAGATACGACTCACAACTGTCGGGCCCATTTCACAGCATTTACGAAAATCTGAAACCCATCTCCATACTTCCTGATTCCCTGCCTTGTCCATTGTGGATGTTGACTACCACGGATATAGCGTTCAGGATGTGGCATTAAAGCAAAAATACGTCCTGAGACATCACATATGCCAGCAATATTTGCTACCGAACCATTGGGATTATGCGGATAGCCTGCTCTAGTGTTTCCATGTTCATCGGTGTAGTAAAGCACGGTATTTAGATGGGGCAAGGCTTCAGCAGCAGCGACAACTTTCCCTTCTCCATGGGCAACCGGTAAATACATATGAGCAATCCCCTTGGTGAATACACAGGGAGTCTGTTGATTCACCGATAAATGTACCCAGCGACACTCAAACTTCCCCGAATCATTGGCTGACAAGGTTAATGATGGCGAGCCACTATTCCCTAACTCCGGTAGGACGTTAGCTTTTACCAACACCTGAAAGCCGTTACAAAGCCCCAGAATTAGCCCTCCCCTGTCAACAAACCGCTTTACATCTTCGCCGAGCTTGACTTTTAGTTCATTAGCTAAAACTTTACCAGCGGATATATCATCGCCATAAGTAAAGCCACCGGGAATAACCATTATCTGGTAGTCAGAGAGCCGTTTTTCGCGGCGAATTAATTCACTAATATCAACCAGGAATGTCGCTGCACCGGCTTCTTGGAAGGCAAATACAGTTTCAACATCACAATTTGTTCCTGGGGCACGCAGTATCAAAACCCCGACTTTGCTCATTAAGCTCTACCTCACCAGCGAATAGGTCTTTGCCATGCTTCTTTTAGCTCATGAAGAGGTGTAGCAATAATCTTTCTACCGTCTAGCCCATATATCTCCAATATCTCAGAATCAGTAACTTGGCCGATAGCTGCCAGCTTCATCCCATCCATTATCTGCTCAAACTCGTTCCTGGATTCTGGTGTCACCTCAACCAAAAACCGAGTATTCGATTCGGAGAAGAGTATATAGTCATCCCTGTCTACGGGCTCTCCAAGCGGGATAGATTTCAAGTGGATTGTGGCTCCCAACTCGCCAGCAAAAGCCATCTCAGCAATAGCAACACCGAACCCGCCTTCGCTTAAGTCATGACATGCCCCAACCAGACCTTTCTCGGTAGCTTTGCTCAACCTATGCATTAACTTTCTCGCCATATATGGATTCACTCTTGGCACGTTATTTCCGGTGAAACCACAAGCCTTAAAGTACTCAGAGCCACCCAATTCATTATTGGTGACACCAACAATGTAGACCAAGTCACCTGCTCGCTTAAGGTCCATGGACATAGCTCGGCTTATATCCTCCATGATACCGATAGCGGAGATTAAAATAGTGTGGGGAATAGAAATTACCCTGCCTTGAAATTCAAATTCGTTGTTCAGACTATCCTTGCCGGAGATAAACGGCGTCCCATAAGCTACTGCCATATCATAGCAAGCTTGAGCAGCACGTACTAAAGCCCCCAACACATCAGGTCGGCTGGTATTACCCCAGCTGAAGTTATCCAGCAGTGCTATCCGTTCTAGATTGCCTCCGACAGCTATGATTTGTCTTAGAGCTTCATCAATGGCCGACGCTGTCATCCAGTAAGGGTCTATATCACCGAATTTTGGATTTATGCCATTAGAAACGATCACACCCTTTTCGGAATCGAACAGCGGCTTAATAATAGCGGCATCGCCGGGTCCAGCATTGCTCTTGCCCACAAGAGGTTTAAGAACGCTAGTCCCCTGCACCTCATGGTCATATTGCCGTATTACCCATTCTTTACTACACACATTCCAAGAGCTAAGAATTTGGAGCAAATCGTCGCTTAAGCGCTGTGGACAGGCAAAATCAGGTTCAGCATACTTTGGTTCCTGCCATATTGCCTCCGCCCTTAACTGAGGGCGACCGTGATGTAGAAATTCCATATCAAGATTACAGACCAAGTTTCCTTGGTAGGAGAGCTGAAGCCTTTGGTCATCGGTGAACTCGCCGACAACCGTCGCTTCCACATCCCTGCTAACAAAAAGATTTAACAGCTCTTCAACAGAGTTTGGTGGAACAGCCAGTACCATTCGCTCTTGAGACTCGGATATCCATATTTCAGTATAAGATAACCCAGTATACTTCAGGAGAACCCTATCCAAGTAGACATGGACTCCAGTTTCAGCAGCCATCTCCCCTACTGCTGATGACAGCCCACCACCTCCACAATCAGTTATCCTTGAGTACAGTCCACGGTCTCTAGCTTCAAGCAAGACATCAATAACTTTTTTCTCAACAATGGCATCGCCAATCTGAACAGAACTGTAAGAAATCCTGGCTGATGCCCCAGTAAGTTGCTCCGAGGCAAAAGTCACACCATGTATTCCGTCTCGTCCGGTCCTGCCTCCGACTAGCACTACCAAGTCGCCAGGGCTTTGTTTTCCCCGGTAACAGAGTTCTTTGGGCAATAGGCCCAACGTGCCGCAGAAAACCAGCGGATTAGCTATATATCGTTCATCAAAGAGAATAGCACCATTCAGTGTGGGGATACCCAGGCGATTGGAATAGTCAGCTACTCCAGCCCGAACCCCTTTGAAAACGCGACGCGGATGCAGAATTCCTTCTGGCACCTTGTCATAGGGGAAATCAGGAGGGGCAAAACAGAATACATCGGTGTTCAGGATTGGCTTGGCGCTTAGCCCGGTGCCCAAAATGTCACGGACGACGCCGCCTATTCCTGTTGCCGCTCCGCCGTAAGGCTCGACTGCCGATGGGTGATTGTGAGTCTCGACTTTGAAACATAGGGCAAAACGCCCATCAAAGTCAATCGCTCCAGCATTATCCTCAAAAACGGAGAGACACCATGGTTTGTTTAACTCTTCGGTTGCTTTCACAACGGTACTCTTGAGCAGGTTATCTATGGTTATGTCGCCAAATCTGATTTTGCCCTTGAATGTTTTGTGAACACAGTGCTCAGACCAGGTTTGCGCTAGTGTTTCAAGCTCAGCATCGGTGGGGTTACGAGATTGCTTGTGAAAGTAAGCTGTGATTGCTTGGAGCTCGTCGTTGGCAAACCCAAACTGGTGCCTGATTCTTGCGAGCCCTACTTCAGACGAGTTAAGAATGTCTATCCGCTCTAATTCGAATCTGTATTGAGGATTCTCCGGGAAGATTATTGACTCCTGTCTAACTACATGCTGGATAATCGGATTCATCAGCAATTTGCGGCATATGATGTCAAGTTGATACTCATCCAATTGGCCCTCAATAATATAGCGCTTTGCCGTCTTAACCGCCCTGACGTTCTCTATGCTCAGATCCTGCACTGCTTTCATGACGCTAGCCTCAATTGGGTCGGTAACTCCAGCGTTGTAGGCTACTTCAACTGCGTGGCAGCCAGCCTTAACCGCTCCTGCGCCCGGGGAACCTAGACTGTATCTGTACTCCTGGGTCACAGCGTCAGCCAATAGATTTTGGCAAATCAGCTCCAGCCGATCAGCGGTCAGATCGGCATCCAGCCAATATATGTCCACGACACGAATATCGGAGACCGCTGCTATTCCCAGGTCACTTATATCTCCGACCAAGCTAAGCCCTCTAGCATCCGGTAGATAAGGCTTCAGGTAGACTTCAATTCTATGCATTGACCTGCTCTTGTTATCCAGAGTCTGCAGATTTCAACAATACCAGTCGCTTGCGGAAGTATTGCCTCTGCGGTTGTATCTTATTATTGCCTGCATTATTTATCAACGGCAGCCATCAACCATCCAAAATATTACAGTATCATATATTCTTCTCTGCTTGACAAGCCAATCTTGTCCTGCTAAAATACGGTAAACGGTTACCGACAACCGCCTGATGAGGTGAGAGGTGTTTAGGTAATGAAGAAAATATACATTAAGGAAGAGGCGTGCATTGGCTGTGGTTTATGTCAAGTTCACTGCCAGATAGAACACTCCCACTCTAAGGACATAATTAAGGCATTCAAGAAAGAATTCCCCCAACCTTTGCCGCGCGTTCGAGTGGAGATACTAGCCGACGTTTCTTTTGCCATTCAATGTCGCCAATGTGGTGAACCATGGTGTGTTTACTTCTGTCCCACCGGAGCGATGCGCAGAGATGCTGCGAGCGGTATGGTTACTGTTGATGTGGAGAGCTGTATTGGCTGCTGGACTTGCATAGTAGCTTGTCCTTACGGGGCGCTAGCTAGAGATATAGCCAGCAAGACTGTTGTTAAATGTGACCTTTGCCCTGGACGAGATATACCTGTCTGTGTGGTCAACTGCCCTAACGACGCGCTTGCACTAAGTATAGACGGTGAAAAAGAATGCCTTGTTCAAACTTGACATCAAGGAAGGAAGGTGAAACTGATGAAGAAGCAGACTTTTGTGGTAACATTAGATATAGTTCCACCCTTTGACCGATGTTTTCCTAGAATAGAAGCGGAACGACTGGCTAACATCATACGCGATGGAGTAGAAGCCAGGAGCTGTAGCTTTATAGGCTTGATACCATCCAGGATCAGTGTTGAACGAGTAGACGAAGTAGCCTTAGCCTCAGACGAAGTACCAGAGTATCCAACTGAGGAATTTGAACCGACTGAGGAAACTCCACGGGGGCTGGTCAGAGTTTCAGAGAAAGCTTGAGTGAAATGATTGCCATAATTGATTATGGAGCGGGAAATTTACGTAGCGTTGCCAACGCCATCACAAAGCTGGGCTACCAATCAATGGTGACGAGCAATCCCAGCGAAGTGCTCAATGCTGCTGCGGTTATCCTTCCCGGTGTCGGCGCCGCAGGAGACACTGTCGATAGCTTAGAGAAACTGGGAATGACCAGTGCTATATGGCAACTGGTTGAACAGGGACGCCCACTTTTTGCTGTTTGTATTGGATTACAGATCTTGTTCTCAAGAACTGAGGAAGGTGGTGGGCACAAATGCCTTGGGGTGTTTCCTGGAGTTGTCAGAAGGCTACCCCCGGGGCTTAAGATTCCCCATATGGGTTGGAACCAGGTGAGGCAAAGCTTTGCTCATCGCATTTTTGATGGTATCCCAGACGAAGCCAATTTCTATTTCGTTCATAGCTATTATGCTGAACCTGATGAGACATCGGTTGTAGCGGGCACGACGGATTATGGCCTGTCCCTGTGCAGCATGGTAATCAAGGATAATTTGGTGGCAACTCAGTTTCACCCCGAGAGAAGTGGCGAGTATGGCTTGAGAATGTATGCCAATTTCTTGAAGATGGCACTGAGCGGAAGATGAGCGCACATGAGAAGCAAATACTTAATCATAGGAAATTCGGCTGGTGGCATTGGGGCCGCTGAGGCCATACGCGAAGTAGACAAGGAAAGTTCGCTAGCCATAGTTTCTGATGAGCCTTACCCTGCCTATTCACGTCCGCTCATTGCGAAGTATCTAGCTGGAGAGCGCAGCCTTGAAGGGATGCTATACCGCCCCGCTGATTTTTATGCCCAGAATAGTACCCTTTTTCTCCCGGGCAAGAAAGTGACGCACTTAGAGTTGGACGATCGGACTGCTCAATTGGAAGATGGTGAGCAAATCTGTTGGGAGAGACTTCTGCTTGCTGCAGGGGGGATGCCTATTGTGCCCCAAATAGAAGGAATTGCAAAGAAGGGTGTTTTTAGCTTTACTACCTTTGATGATGCTAGAGCAATTGGCAAGTTTCTGGAAAGCGGTGCTAGCAAAGCGGTAGTTATTGGTGGCGGGCTCATTGGCATCAGCGTAGCCGAAGCCCTGATGAAACGAGGAGTTGAGGTCACTATAATAGAGTTGAAAGAAAGGATACTAAACACTATCCTTGATGAGCAGGCATCTTCGATGGCTGAAAAAGCTATTAGGCAAGCCGGTGTTGCAGTTACCACTGGTCATAGTGTAGCTGAGATTAGTGGGACACAGGCGGCTGAAGGAATCATCTTGGACAATGGGGAGGTTATCCCGTGCGATTTAGTAGTGGTGGCGATTGGAGTATTGCCACGAACACGACTCGCCTTGGATGCCGGGATGAAAGTAAACTGTGGAATTATGGTAGACCGCCACATGGCTGGGAGCCATCAGAATGTTTATTCTTGTGGGGATGTGGTTGAAGCCTATGACTTTGTGTATGGAGAGAACAGGCTTACTCCTATCTGGCCTAATGCTTATATCGGGGGCAGAATTGCTGGCTACAATATGGCTGGTGTCGAAGCTGAATACCCCGGCGGCACAGCTATAAATTCCCTCAACTATTTCGGAATTGACATCATTTCGGCGGGCATGCCAACACCCCCGAACAACGATAGCTATGAGGTTATCAGCCAACAAGAAGACAGTGTATACCGAAAGGTAGTATTGCAGGACGATCTCATAAAAGGGATGATATTTGTGGGAAGCATTGAAAAGTCTGGCATAGTCTTTGGCTTAATGAGGGACAGGGTCAATGTAGCAAGCTTCAAACAGTCGCTTCTGGCTGATGGTTTTGGCCTGGCATTTCTTCCTCGGGCACTGTGGCAAGCACGATTGGAGATTCCTCCAGGGCTTAATTATTCAAACAGCTTTTCCGTTCAAGCTGAGGAGATCCTTGCTGGCGAGTAGCTGTTTTATTATTGAGAATGAAAAATGAATGGTAGAAAAAGAATCGGTGTCCTTGCATTGCAGGGTGCTTTCATCGAGCACATAGCTTGCTTTCAAAAGTTAGGTGCGGAAGCGCTAGCCATACGCTTGCCTCGAGGATTTAGAGGCTTAGATGGACTGGTCATTCCTGGAGGGGAGTCTACCACTATTAGTCAACTAACGCTGAGCTATGGTCTAATGGAGGTGCTGAGAGACCTAGCCCGGCATGGCTTCCCTGTGTTTGGAACTTGCGCTGGTATGATCTTGCTAGCTAAGAGCGCCTCCGATTCAACTGTGGAGACCATTGGAGCTATGGATATTGAAGTGAGTCGCAACGCTTTTGGCAGACAGATTGATAGTTTTGAGACGCTCCTATCGGTGCCAGCTTTGGGTGAAGTTCCATTTCCAGCTGTATTTATCAGGGCCCCTATCATCGTAGGGGCGGGACCAGGGGTGGAAATCCTAGCCAGTCTTCCTGATGGTACTCCTGTTGCTGCTAGACAAGGAAATTTATTGGTTTCTGCTTTTCACCCCGAACTGACTTCGGATTTGAGGTTTCATGCCTATTTCCTGAATATCGTCTCTGCTTACGCCGAGGAAAGAGACTACAAACTGGACAATCAGCTTTGCGAAGCTAGTGGTGCTCCTCCACCAGAAAGTCAAGCCATTTCTTGACAGGGTTTAGCTAATGAGAGAACTGAGCAATATAAACAACTTCTATCATGATGACAAGGTAATAGATGCCTGCTCCCTATTTGGGATGATGAACACCTCGGGGAAGCGGTTCTCAGGTGAGGACGTAGTTAGCGCCATCGCCAACATGCATGTTCGTGGCAATGGTTTGGGTGGTGGGTTTGCTGTTTACGGACTGTACCCTGAATATGCCGAATTCTATGCTTTCCATATAATGTACCTGAACCAGGAGGCAAAAACACAAGTAGAAGCTTTCCTCGGACAGAGGTTTCGTGTGATTCATGCCGAGGAGGTACCTACTCGGCCAGTTCCAGCTATAGTGGACCCGCCTCTAGTATGGCGTTACTTCCTTGAGGTGCAGGTCGGGAAAACTAAACGGCAATCAGATGATGACTATGTAGTAGACAGGGTTATGGAGATCAACACCAAGGTTAAGGATGCTTTTGTTTTCTCCAGTGGCAAAAACATGGCGGTCTTCAAAGGGGTGGGCTACCCAGAGGAAATAGCCGAATACTTCAGTTTGACTGAATACGAGGGCTATCTATGGACAGCCCACGGTAGGTTTCCCACCAATACTCCCGGTTGGTGGGGTGGAGCGCACCCCTTTAACATCTTGGACTGGACAGTGGTTCACAATGGTGAGATCTCATCTTATGGCATAAACCGACGCTATCTGGAGCAATTTGGCTATCATTGCACGATGCAAACTGACACTGAGGTTGTGGCTTATGCAGTTGACCTTTTAATGCGAAACCATGGTCTCCCAATACAGATAGTAGCCAGGGTATTGGCAGCCCCATTCTGGGAGCAAATTGAGCGTATGCCTTCTGAGGAGCAGAAGATTTACCGTACTCTGCGCCAGGTGTACGGCAGTTTACTTCTTAATGGTCCTTTTACCGTAATTATTGCTCATCAAGGTGAGATGATCGGGCTTACCGACAGGATCAGGTTACGCCCTCTTACCGTAGGTGTGAAAGGGTCGGTGCTTTATCTCTCTTCCGAGGAGTCAGCCATTCGACTTGTCTGCCCTAACCTTGATAGAGCTTGGATTCCTATGGGTGGTGAGCCTATTGTAGGCAGTGTGCTCAGACCGCTTGAGTCTGAAGTGACGCCACCATCAGGAAGGGTACCGACATCCCGTGTAACTCTGCCCCGTAGTGAAATGAAATGGGAAAACCTCAGGGATTCTTCGCTACGCTCTGGGTGACAGTAGGTGAAGGGCTTAAAATGACAGTTGAAGGTTCACAGAAATGTTAACTAAGAGGGTTATCCCTTGTCTTGATGTTACCCAGGGGCGGGTAGTTAAAGGCACGAGTTTTACTCAACTGCGCGACGCCGGCGACCCTGTGGAACTGGCTGCCTTTTATTATGAAGAGGGAGCAGATGAACTTGTTTTCCTGGACATTGGTGCTACTCCTGAGGGACGCGACATTATGGTAGACGTGGTTGAACGTGTATCTGAGCAGGTTTTCATCCCACTCACGGTTGGTGGGGGCTTGCGTGGCACTGACGACATACAGCGTATGTTAAGAGCAGGCGCTGACAAGGTATCCATTAATACTGCTGCTGTGCAGAATCCTGAGCTTATCACCGAAGGAGCCGAGAAATTTGGCTCCCAGTGTATTGTTGTAGCTATCGATGCTAAGAGAGTAAGTGGCGAAGATGAGCCCAAGTGGGAGGTGTTAACTCATGGTGGGCTAAGACCCACTGGCATTGACGCTACCCAGTGGGCTAAGCAGGCTGTTTTTCTTGGTGCTGGAGAATTGCTACTTACTAGCTGGGATGCTGATGGCCAGCGGACTGGATACGACCTGGAATTGACCTGTGTCATCAGCGAGGCAGTACAGGTGCCTGTAATCGCCAGCGGTGGCGCAGGTGATCTGGAGCATCTATACAATGCTCTAGTTGCTGGCAAAGCTGATGCTGTTCTCGCTGCCAGCATCTTCCATTACCAGATTTATTCTATTCGCCAGGTAAAGGACTATCTAGCTGAAAAGGGACTCCCCGTAAGAAGATAAATCTCACGAAGGAGATGTAATGAAGACATATCTGCCAGCAAAGTTCTTAGTGGAACGGGATCCTGAGCGATGCATTAAATGTAAGGTGTGTGTTAATCAGTGCACCTTTGATGTACATTACTACGATGTAGAGGACGATGAGGTGAGGAGCCGTGGGGAGAACTGCGTGGGCTGCCATCGCTGCGTAGTCTTTTGTCCTACCAGCGCCCTGACGATCAGAAGAAATCCTCTGGACTATCGGGATAATTACAACTGGCGTCCTGAGACTATTGAAGATATCATCAAGCAATCCGAAACTGGCGGTGTGCTTCTTACTGGAATGGGTAATGACAAGGGCTACCCCATTTATTGGGACCACTTGGTTCTTAATGCCAGCCAGGTAACCAATCCCTCCATTGACCCTCTCCGTGAACCCATGGAGTTGACTACCTATTTGGGTCAGAAACCTAATAGCGTAGAGCTTGAGTCTGATTTGCTGGGCATCGCCACAGAGTTGGCTCCTCAAGTCAAACTCGAGGTTCCTGTGATGTTTGCAGCTATGTCCTATGGTGCAGTGAGCCTCAATGTGCACGAATCTCTGGCTAGGGCAGCTGCTGAGGCGGGAACCCTATGGAATACCGGCGAGGGTGGACTTCATCCCAAGCTATATGAATACGGGGACAATACCGTAGCCCAGGTAGCTTCGGGACGCTTTGGGGTTCATCCTGACTACCTTGATATAGCTAGAGTAGTTGAAATCAAGATTGGTCAAGGAGCTAAGCCTGGCATTGGAGGGCATCTGCCCGGTGAAAAGGTAAGCGCTGAAGTAGCCCTGACACGTATGATTCCTAAAGGAACTGATGCTTTGTCACCAGCACCCCAGCACGATATCTACTCCATCGAGGATTTGGCACAGCTTATTTATGCCTTGAAGGAAGCAACGAACTACGCTAAACCAGTGGCGGTGAAGATAGCTGCTGTTCACAACTCAGCGGCTATTGCCAGTGGCATGGTGCGGGCAGGAGCAGACATCATAGTTCTCGATGGGCTGCGCGGGTCTACTGGCGCTGCGCCCAAAATCATTCGGGACAATGTGGGCATTCCTATTGAGTTAGCTCTTGCTTCAGTGGATGACCGACTGAGGCAGGAAGGCATCCGAAGCCAAGCCTCTATTGTAGTCTCCGGAGGTATAAGAAACAGCGGCGATGTAGCTAAGGCCATTGCCCTGGGCGCTGATGCCGTTTATATTGGGACTGGAGCTCTTGTTGCTTTAGGCTGCACCCTCTGTCAACAATGCCATACGGGGAAATGCGCCTGGGGTATCTGCACCACTGACCTTGCTCTAACCAAAAGGGTTAATCCTGACATTGGAGCAAGACGACTGGCTAATCTTCTTCGGGGCTGGAGTCTTGAACTTAAAGATATACTGGGCGGCATGGGCATCAATGCTGTAGAAAGCTTGCGTGGCAATCGCCTGCACTTGAGAGGCATCGGGCTTACTGATACTGAATTAGAGATTTTAGGAGTGAAGCCAGCAGGAGGCTAAAAATGGCAGAGAATATCAATAGCGGAGAAGATAATCAAGTGTTGAGAATGGATGCCAGCGGTGTCTTCTATCGGGAGCTCAATGCTAGACTGAGAGAAGTGGTATCGAACGGAATTCAGAAGATTGAGCTGCGCAACGTCTATGGGCAGAGATATATCGGCACAGACTTGGCGAAGCCAGTAGACATTGAAATATTTGGCACTGCTGGCAACGATTTGGGTGCTTTCATGGATGGCCCAAGAATCATTGTTCGTGGCAATGCTCAGGATGGTTGCGGCAACACCATGAATAACGGAGAGATAATTATTCACGGCAGCGCCGGAGATATTCTTGGCTTATCAGCTAGAGGAGGTAAGATTTTTGTTAAAGGGGATGTTGGCTACCGGGCAGGTATTCATATGAAGGAATACCAAGATAAGAAACCTATCATAGTGATTGGTGGTACAGCTCAAGACTTCTTAGGTGAGTATATGGCTGGTGGGATTCTAATCCTCTTGGGGCTAAACTTCGAAGAAGGGGAGCGGCATAAGGCGAATTTCATCGGCACAGGTATGCACGGCGGCATTATTTACATGAGAGGGGATGTTCAGGAATTTCAACTGGGGAAGGAAGTAGGTGTCGCTGAACTGGGTGAAAACGACTACTTGGTTCTGAAGAGTCTCGTAGGTGAATTTGCCTATCACTGCAGCTACGATGCCGAGGAGATATTGAAATACAAATTTACTAAACTTTTTCCCCTCTACCTCCGCCCTTATGGCAGACTTTACGCTTACTAGGGTGCTCTTATATGCGATCCTGACACTTAGCTCGGAGGTCAACCTTGATTAGTCTACTCATAATAGCCAACGAGACTGCTCAGGCGAGGAACCTGAGTTTAGAAATCACCTGCAGGGGTTATGCTTGTTCAGTTACTCCTAAGGATGAGAATACACTTGAACGAGTGATGAAACAGGCCCCAAACTTGGTCCTCGTAGATGTGGATGGCTTGTCAGTCGGGTCGAGTTTCTGCGACCTATGTCGAAAGATCAGGCAGGAGAGGCATATACCTGTTATTGCACTCATTCCCAGAGAAATCCTTGATAGCCTCAGCCTTAGTATCGACATAGATGACTTCGTTGTGAAACCTTGGGAGGCAACTGAGGTTACAGCCAGGATAAAGCGAATTCTGGGGCAAGCCAATCATGGGGGTGGCGAAGAGATAATTAAGTGCGGTGATCTAGTGATAGATACAGGCAAGTGCCAGATATCACTCGGCGATAAGTTGATAATGCTGACCTTCAGAGAATATCAGCTACTCAAATTTCTGGTGAGCAATCAGGGGAAGGTTTTTACTCGTGAGGCTTTACTCGACAGAGTGTGGGGCTGGGACTATTACGGCGGCGACAGGACCGTAGATGTTCATATCAGAAGATTGAGGAGCAAAATTGAGGACAGGAATCACTCCTTCATCGAGACTGTTAGAAACATAGGATATAGATTCAAGGAAAACACCTGATTTACCCTTCTGTAACACATATTTAACCCACCCGTAATATTCTGGAAACATTAGGAGGTTACTCTATTGAAAGACAGACATGCTTATAGAGGGCTTGCGCCCAATTAATGGAAAGCAACAGGATTGTTGACTTCTGGCCTCATTTATGGTCTGATAAGACACAAATTATAGTAAACAAGAAAGGAGAGGATTAATGCTCAGCAAGGGTAGAGCCGAAGCCAAGGAATATGTTCTCAAGGTAGCCAAGGAGCAGGATGTTAAGTTTATAAGGTTGTGGTTTAGCGACATTTTGGGATTTCTTAAGAGTTTTGCTATCACTTCTCAAGAACTAGCGGGAGCTTTGGAATTGGGAAGCGGGTTTGATGGTTCATCCATTCAGGGCTTTGCTCGCATTGACGAGAGCGATATGGTGGCCTTACCTGACCCAGCTACCTTCCAAATTGTCCCCTGGCGACCAAGGGAGCATCAAGCTGTAGCCAGGATGTTTTGCGATATTCACTGGCCTGGCGGCCAGCCTTTTGAAGGAGACCCCAGATATGTGCTGAAAAGAAACCTGAAAAAAGCTGCTGATATGGGCTATACCTTCTACGTTGGTCCCGAACTGGAATATTTCTACTTTCAGAACTCAGAAACAACACAGTTTTTGGACCGGGGTGGCTACTTTGATTTGACTCCTCCCGACGTAGCCACTGATTTGAGGCGAGAGACAATTCTTATCCTGGAGGAGATGGGCATTGGCGTAGAATATAGTCATCACGAAGTCGCCCCCAGCCAGCATGAAATAGACTTACACTATACTGATGCGTTGACCATGGCTGACAATGTAATGACTTACCGATTAGTAGTTAAGCAAGTAGCTCAAAGCCACGGCGTCTATGCCACTTTCATGCCCAAGCCTGTATTTGGTGTGAACGGCAGTGGGATGCATGTCCACATGTCACTGTTTAAAGGTGACAAGAACGCTTTCTTTGATGAAAAGGATCCTCATCATCTATCCAAGGTGGCTAAACATTTTGCTGCTGGCTTATTGAGGCATGCTCCCGAAATCACCTCTGTTACTAACCAGTGGGTTAATTCCTATAAGCGCCTCTTGCCGGGCTATGAAGCGCCAGTATACATCACCTGGGCAAGGAGGAACCGAGCTGATTTAATCAGGATCCCCGAATACCAGCCAGGTAGGGAAGAGGCTACCAGACTTGAATTCAGGTCTCCTGACCCTGCCTGTAATCCCTACTTAGCTTTCAGCGTCATCCTGGCTGCCGGCCTAGAAGGAATTGAGAAAGAATATGAACCACCGCCACCTGTGGAGGAGAATGTTTTTGAAATGACCGAGCAAGAGCGGCGAGAGCGAGGAATAGGTACACTTCCAGGCAGTTTGTATGAGGCGATAGAACTCACCGAGAGCAGCGAATTAGTGAGGAAAGCTTTAGGCGAACACGTATTCAATACCTTTATCCACAATAGAAAGGTAGATTGGGATTGCTACCGGACTCAAGTAACTGATTATGAACTAAAGCAATACTTACCGCTTCTCTGAGGCTAAGGCGGTGTTTAATGCTGTTTAACCTCGAATCCTAACATTACTGGTTATGTTAACCTGTATAGCTTGACCACATTTGGGGCAGGTAATTTCCAGGGTCAAAGGTTTGTCCATTACTCTTTCCACAAGAGATGTGATTACCGAGTCCATATTATCCAGCCTTTCATTCAGCATCTCGAGTCGTCTGTTTATCTGCCCGATGGCTGACTCAGGGTTAACCTCAGCGACAAGATCGCTCTTATCCCTCGAAGCCAATTTATAAGCCCCTCTCGACCACTCCCAAAGACTCTAACTCAGCTCTATCTTCTTGTATTAGCTTATCTATCTCTTCCGAGACAGTGCGCTCTAGATACTTACGGAAGGCTTCTCGTGCTGCCGGTGATGACCGCACAGTTTCCTTGACTTTTTGCCATTCGTTTGTGATTACTTCGCTGATCTGTTCAGGGCTTATGGGTTTGTTTCCCTCGTATATGTTCTCTATCATGTCCAGAACTCTGGCTGTCATAGTCCTCTTCAGGCGATCAAAAGAATATACCTCTTCCCAGCTATACGCTTGTTCCGCTTTTCTCTCTACCATGTTCTGTTACCTCCAATCGGCCTTGATTCATGTTATTATCATAGGTTTAACTACGGCGTGTCAAGGTATACGCAGCCCCAATATTGATTTATAATCACAAAGTAGTATACATTATATTTGAGGGAAGGAGGTATTTGAAAATGCCAGAAGTTGAAGTTGGCCTGGTCACGGACTTTTTTGCTCGACCTGTGGTAGCTGGTATAGAGTTAAAAGGCTCATTAAAGGTAGGTGACAGAATCCACATCAAAGGGGCTACTACAGATATGGAACTTGCTGTCGAGTCGATGCAAATTGATCGCGTTGACATCACTGAGGGAAAGTCCGGTGACCTTATCGGCATAAAAGTCCCTGACAGAGTGAGGCGTGGCGATACAGTTTACAAAGTTACCGAGTAGATTGCTTCTCTTCGCTCGCAATCAGACGGAGCAAATTTGCCATTTCGATAGCGCTTACTGCGGCAGTGAAGCCTCTATTACCCTCTTTGGCCCCAGCTCTCTCGATGGCTTGTTCCAAGGTATCAGCTGTAATTATGCCCTGAATTACTGGCAATCCAGTATCTAGGCTTACTTTGCCAATGCCTCTATTCACCTCAGAGGCCACATACTCAAAGTGTGGAGTCCCACCGCGAATTACAGCGCCGAGGCATATTACAGCATCGTGCTTGCCTCTGCGGGCTAATTTATTAGCTAGCAAAGGAATCTCGAAACAGCCTGGCACCCAGACGATGTCGATATCATTCTCATCAACACCATGGCGCAACAAAGCGTCCTTTGTCCCTTCGAGTAGCCTTGCAGTAACCAATTCGTTAAATCGAGAAACAACCACAGCGAATTTGAGGCCCTCCCCTATCAACATTCCTTGGTAATGCTTAGCCATCGGTTACCTCCTCTACATCTAAGATATGTCCTAATTTTTTTTGTTTCGTTTCTAGATAATGGATATTGTAAGGGTTAGACGGAGCTATCAATGGCACAGTTTCTATTATCTTTAGTCCATAGCTCTCCAGTCCAACTACCTTCTTTGGATTGTTGGTCAGCAATCTAATGTTATGTAAACCCAGGTCGACCAGAATCTGAGCCCCAATGCCATAATCTCTCAAATCAGGGGGAAAACCTAAGGCGATATTGGCTTCCACGGTATCCATTCCTTCATCTTGAAGAGCATAAGCACGAATTTTGTTATGCAACCCGATTCCTCTTCCCTCCTGTCTCATGTAAAGGAACACCCCTTTACCCTCCTCATCCATCTTTTGCATTGCCAGTCCAATTTGGTCGCCGCAGTCGCACCGCAAACTGCCGAACACATCTCCAGTAAGGCATTCACTGTGGACACGCACCAATACCGGGCTATCACCCGATATGTTGCCTTTCACCAAAGCAACATGCTCATTGGCATCAACGCTGCTTCTGTAGGCCATAGCTATGAATTCACCAAACCTGGTAGGCAGTTTGGCCTCAGCTACTTTTCTTACCAGCTTTTCATGACGAAGGCGATAAGTAATCAGGCTAGTAATAGCTATAATCTTTAAGCTATACTTATCGGCTATAATCTCAAGATCGGGTAAACGAGCCATAGTGCCATCATCGTTCATAATTTCACATATAACGCCAGCGGGGTAGAGTCCAGCCAACTTGGCTAAATCAACAATAGCTTCGGTGTGGCCTGACCGCACCAGTATCCCCCCGTCTCTGGCTTGAAGAGGAAACACATGCCCTGGGCGGGCCAAATCGTCGGGTTTGGTATTGGGATCGAGCACAGTTTTTATGGTTTGTGCTCGGTCAGAAGCGGAAATTCCTGTAGTTACTTTATGCTTAGCTTCAATAGATACTGTAAAAGCAGTAGAATGCCTTGAAGTATTATCCTGAACCATTAGCGGTATCCTTAATTCCTCGAGTCTCTGCTTGCTGATAGGAAGGCAAATTAATCCTCGGCCGTACTTAGCCATGAAATTTATGGCCTCAGGGGTGACCTTCTCTGCAGCCAATGCCAAGTCACCTTCATTCTCACGGTTCTCGTCATCGACGATAATGACAAGCCGGCCTGCCTTTATATCTTCAATCGCTTCTGGGATAGTAGCAAGCATTGTTCAAGTTCCTTCGCTTCCTCTTCGCTTTGCTTAGAGCTTCGACTCAGGACAAGCCTTTACTCAGAAATCCATGTTCTGTAAGAAAGTCACTGGTTAAACCTTGACTGCTCCGCTGCTTAAGACGCTCCACGTACCTAGCTATAACGTCTGCCTCTAAGTTAACTCTGTCACCCGGCTTCCTATCGCCTAGCGTGGTATGCCCCAGGGTATAGGCTACTAGAGACACAGAAAAGGAAAAGTCATCCAGATCGGCAATGGTAAGGCTGACCCCGTCCACAGCGACAAATCCCTTACTAGCTACATAAGGCATCAGCCTGGTCGGGGCCGAAATCCTCATGATGCGGGCTGCTTCCTCGGGAATTACTGAGATTACTTTTCCTGTATCATCAACGTGACCCAGCACCAAATGACCACCGAGGCGTCCACCCACCATTAGCGCTCTTTCCAAATTTGCCCGGTCACCATAGTGCAGTTCGCCAAGATTCGTGCAACGTAATGTCTCAGGCATAATATCAACACTGAAGACGCTGTTGTCCAAGGAAGTGACTGTCAGACAAACTCCGTTGACTGCTACGCTGTCACTTATCTCCACCCCTTCGAGTACCCTTCTGGCTTCGATAACCAGATGGTCTGGACTTGCTTCCTTGACTACGCCAATTTCCTCAACTATACCAGTAAACATACTATTCTTGCTGGAGCCCCTTTTTCGTATACCCGCTGATCAGCACATTATCACCGAAGTTCTTGAAGTTGACCCGGTCCAGACATAAAGCTTCCGCTATACTACCAACTCCGTCCCCGCTTACCGCAGTCCTGGCTTGACTACCACCAATGATAATTGGTGAAATGAAAACCAGCACCTTGTCCACCAGCCCATGGTCAAAGAGGTAACCCAGCAGTTTGCTCCCGCCTTCCACTAGAATGGTAAGTATCTCCCGCTTCCCACTCACCTTCAACAATTCTTCCAGGTCAACTAATCCTTCAACCCCCGGTAATTCAAGCACCTCGACACCAATTTGGGTGAGCTTTCTTTTCTTTTCCTTATCGAAAGGTTCAACAGTGGCAAGCATGGTCTTCCCTGGTTGCTTAAAGACATTGGCATCCGACGGCGTCCTGCCATTGCTATCAACAATTATGCGCAAAGGTTGTTTCTTTGTCATGCCACCCTTGCCACAACAACACCTGGCAGTAAGCAGTGGATTATCAGCGATAACAGTATTTACTCCCACCATTATGGCATCGGCAGTATGACGCATGGCGTGCACATAGTTCCTCGCCTCCTCATTGCTTATCCATTTAGATTGGCCAGTTCTGGTAGCGATCTTGCCGTCAAGACTCATGGCGAACTTGGCGATAACGAAGGGCAGACTTTTGGCGACAAACTTGAAGTAAGCCTCATTTATTTCGCAAGCTTCCTGCTGACACTCTCCCACATGGGTCTTAATGCCAGCCTTGTTTAGTTCCCTTACCCCACGCCCTGAAACTAACGGATTGGGGTCAATCAATGCTATGTGAACTTCTGAAATACCAGCGTTAATTATGACTTGGGTGCATGGTGGGGTGCGCCCATAGTGGCAGCAAGGTTCCAAGGTAACAAACATAGTGGCACATTGCGTTTTCTCACCAGCCTGGCGTACTGCGATCACCTCGGCATGGTCTGATCCCGGGGGCTGCGTATACCCCATGCCCACGACAACTCCTTCTTTGACAATCACTGCTCCTACCGACGGGTTGGGACTGGTATATCCCATGGCTAATCTAGCCAGAGATAATGCGCACTCCATCCACTCTGTTGATGACACCAGTATTTAGCGCTCCTTGCTACACTGTTCAGGGTGTCTGGTGCTGGCGGGTTCACTTTGCCCGTGAAGTTTGCCGCTCAGGCCAACTGGAGAATAAACCTTTTCCGCAGGAGAAGTCAAACGAAGGAAAGAAGTTTGAGCAACGATGGCGTGATCGCTGGGTATCATGCTGCAGGATTGTAGCACTGGGTTCAGCAAAGTGCAAAATGATATGCTCATAGACCGTTCAGCAACCTTGGTGCCCTAACTTCCTCATTACTGAGTTCACCTTGCCTTTCATGGTTAAGGTCTTGTCTCGTCGGTCATCAATCTTGACTGTAGTCGCCACTCGGGCCACTCCTTCACCGAAGCACGCTTCATGCATCTTTTCTGCCACTAGAAGAATCTTGTCCAGGTCGCCTTGTACGATAGTCCCCATTGGGGTTAGCTCGTACTCTATATCCTTTTCCTGTTCCAGCACCTTAACTGCGCTGGCCACATATTTGCTGAGCGAGGGAGTTCCCGTCCCCAGGGGGGTAACGATTATCTCCGCTATTGCCATCTCCTGCCTCCCTATTCTTCGAGTTTGACCGAACTGAACTCGACCTTGTCAGCTACCGAGTCTATAGGAGTCCTCACCACTAACATGTTGCCGTTTTTGTCCTCAGCTATGCCTAATCCTAGAAACCTTCCCTGACTATATAATCCCACTATTCTATGGCTAAAGTCAAAAAAGGGTGGTGCTTTGCACTTAACTAGCTGTGCACCGCTACCCTTGAAGTAGCGCTTGAGCTTATCATTTCTTGTCGTCCTTCTGAGTTCCCAGGATTTGGACTTCACCTCCCCTGGCACCGGCAATCTCAATATCCTGCTTCCTGAGCTTTTCAGAATCTCCTCAAGTTCAGATTCTCTTTGCAATGCAATCAACAAATCTGGATTGAGGATTTCTAGTTCTCTAGCCTTAAGCAGCGTTCTTATATCGCCATTGGAGTCAACAATGCAGCAATCCATCTCATTCCTCGTCTTCTTTGTCCAGTTTCCCATAAGTTCAATATACCACCTAAACCGCTCCAGCAAGTCATAGCTGGGCATAAAGGCCCAGTCGGCAAGCTCAAGCTCGACTGGGTGACTAAATTCGCTACGGACGTAATTCAAACTCAAGGTCAAGGGAAGGCGAGATGATTGCCCTGAATCTGCATCTATGATGGCAAGCTTCTTGCCTCCTCGAGCCAGTTGCCTGGCAAGCTCTATAGTTAGTGTGCTCTTTCCGGTATCGCCAGCTCCCAAACAGTAGATTAAACTCGCCCTAGCATTCTTAATCTCAGCAAGGCATGTTTCTACTACCTGAGCAAAGGTCATTTACGAACATCCTTCCAAATTCATAGTTAAGACTTTACCCTACCGAACCTGGCCTCTTCACACTTTCCCTTCTCTTCATCTGGCGTTAAAATGTTAGCAAGTATTCGCCCTGCTGTCATTTTGGCACACTTTGTGATGAGAAGCTCTACGAGTGAGATAGCCCTTTCCACCATGTGGAGCCAGAGATACAACCACATGGATAGATTCGTGCGGGATGTCCAGGAACTTGGCTTCACTCATGTAGAACTAAACTCTATCCTTACCCCCGAGAAGTTGAATGAGCTTCTGAAGCTGGGCATAAAAGTCTCCAGCATCCATTGCCCCTGCCCAGTTACTACTTCCCACCTTGGAATTCCCGCTGCCAGTCTACAGCTTAGCTCGCTGGACGAGGCTGAGCGAAAAGAGGCGCTGCGATTTGCTCGAGCAACTGTTGAGCTAGCTTCCGAGGTGGGGGCTAAAGGTATCGTAGTTCATGCTGGACAGGTGGAGATTGATTCCCATCTCGAGGATAGGCTTCATCAGCTTTATACTCATTGTCATTGCGAGCCCTTCGCCTCTTGTCATTCTGACGGAGAGAAACGACCGAAGAATCTCGCTCAGGGTAAACTCCGCGAAGCAATCTCGAAGGAGTTTAAAGCCACGAAGCAACAGCTAATCGAGCAGCGCGCTTCCCGGGCCAGGCCCTATTTCGAAGCTGCCAGAAGGAGTCTGCGTGAGCTGGCCGATTTTGCTCAGGGACGGGATATAAAACTTGGCATAGAAACTCGTTTCCACTTCTGCGAGATTCCTCGACCAGAGGAGATGGAGCAGCTTCTTCAAGAGCTTCCCTCCAATTTGGTGGGCTACTGGCATGATGTGGGGCATGCCGAGGTTAATTCCCGACTGGGATTCGGCCCATACAAAGTGTGGTTTGAAAAGTTCGGGTCGCGACTCATCGGCATCCACCTTCATGACGTGCGGGGAATTCGTGACCACTGTGCACCCGGAGTTGGAACTGTAGACTGGGACTTCACAGCTCAGAACCTGCCCCCGTCTGTAATAAAGGTCTGCGAGATAGGAGAGTGGAATCCCCGTGGTGACTGTGCCCGCGCTGTCCCCTTTCTCAAAAAACGAGGCATAATTTAGACTTAACAGACTACTTGATTTACCCGCCGATATGCCTCATAGCAGGCACGGAAAGAGGTATTACAATGGGTAGAGCGATAAAGATAAATATCAGCTTGCCTGAGGAGGACATCAGG
>CAZJGF010000011.1:0-23699 GCA_964545665.1 uncultured Dehalococcoidales bacterium | reverse complement strand
GGAACTGTGCAGTGGAAGAAAAGCACCATATGATCCCGGCTTAGCCCAAAAATACAGAGAAAAGGTGTAGATTATTTTACCCGTTCTTGCCAAAAAGCAGCCGCTGGGTATTTCGTCGTTTCTTGGCTTTACCAAGTACGGATGGTTTTTCGACGTTTGAGTCAAGCAAGCAGGTAAATAACCAAGTTTTATGTTTCGCTTCACCCCGATTTCACTCGGTAATGCAAGTTGACGGATAGCTTTCAACTAAGATGTCGCTGAAATCGCGCCAAAGCGGAAGCGCCGTTTCACCAATTTGAACATAGCCCTCATGCTTGGCAGGGCACATCACTGCGAAGTCGCATCCGGCACAGGCGGGACCAGGGTAAGGAGAGTAATATCTCTCCTTCCTGATTTCAGTAGCCACACGCAGCAGTTCCCAAATGGTCTCTTCCAGAGCTCGCCTATCAAGCTCCCTCGCCTCCACTATTCCTGAGAGTAGATAGAAGTAAGACAGCTTGCTAATGGTGTAGGCAGTGCTGCGAGATAAAATGAGTGCGTAGAGCCTCAGTTGAGTCCAGTCAACATTTTCTGGCACGGCCCCTGTCTTGTAATCAATGACGTGCAGGCTTCCGTCCAGCTGTTTGTCCACCCGGTCAACTTTGCCTCGCAGCACAAGCCCGGGAGTGATCTCTCCTTCGATTTGCCTCTCCAACATCATCGGTGCAATAGTCACATCTTGTTCCGCAACAAAACGTGTAACCTCAGCTAGAGCTTTCTGAGCCCATCTCTTCTCATCAGCCTTGTCCCTAAACCCGATGCGGTAGCGACGCCAGTTCTTCTTGAGGAGCCTCTTGGCAGTTCCAACAGTTCGATTTTGAGCTGGCACGACTGAGAACAAATCGTGCAATGTAGCATGCACATGGTTAGCCATGGTGTAGTAGGGCCTAGGCTTGCCATATTGGTCTCCAAGTTTGTCTACGTAGCGGAACTTGTACTGGAGTTTACATTGCCGAAACGTTGCTATGCCAGAGGGGGAAAGGTTCAATACCGGTATCTTGCTGTTCTCTCTGGCAAAGACAGGAACGCTACCAAATCTTACTTCACCCATTCTGTTATTGCGCCTCCGCACGTTCAATTCTGCGACCCTAGCATAAAACACATCTGCCTGGCATTGACCACTGCCTTATCCTCGTGGCAATTATTAAACAAGACATGCACCTCCTTAGTCTCCTCGGCCAGGGTACTGATTTTGTTCGTCCACGGCTTGAGTTCTTCCTGGCTGTACAGATAGTTGAAGCGTTCAACTGTACTGATACCTTTCTTGTCCCAAGTCTCAGTGTTTCTGCCGTGGAAGCGCACCAATCCAATATGAGAGGTAGCTTCGGCAATAGCAGGTACGCTCGACTTGAAACCCTGTGGCTCATCAACGCATACAAAAGGCAAATCACTCCGCCTGAGAAAGTCAAGAGTCCTGCCTTTGTTCCCCTCGTTCAGCCATACGTTATTTCTGAACTCTATTGCCAAGCAGTACTGTGACAATTTATTCTTGGACATCACAATATAGTCAAGCTGCTGGGATCCAGGGTAAAACCACGGTGGAAACTGAAAGAGAACAACCCCCAGCTTGCCGACTGTATCCAAGGGAAGCAGAGCATTGGCAAATCTCTCCCAGAGTTCGTCGGTCAAGTCCCCAGAGAGGTCCCGATAGTACACACTACCTTTTCCCTGAAGTTGCGGAGTCAACTCCAGCCTCATGTCCTTGGGCAATGAGTTAATAGGTGTGGGGTGTTGCGTAAATAGCCTGAAGGCCTTTACATCGAAGGTGAAGCCTTCAGGCACTCGCTGCGCCCATAGATAACTGGTTCCCTCATTGAGCATTGAATAATAGGTGCTATCCACTTCGACCAAGTCAAACTGACTGGAGTAATATCGAAGTCGAGCCTCGGCGGAGCGTGCCCAATCAGGGTAGAACCGACCACAACCAAGCAAGGTAGGGTCGGTCCATGAACAAGTCCCCACTCGTATCTTTCCCATCTTAAGCCATGCCTGTAGAGCCATGCCCCTGAGGCCCTCTTTCCGTCCCTGAAAGCTCTTCCGCTTCCTCTACAGGCAAATCCGCTAGCTTACTTACAACTAGTTGAGCTATTCTGTCACCGTGCCTGATATCAAAACTGCTGCCTCGGCCAAGGGTGTACATCGTCACTAAGAGCTCTCCTCTGTAATCGCTGTCCACTGTGCCAAAAGCGGCGACGACGCCTCTTGCTGACAGACCGGATCTGGGGCGTATTTGCACATCGTAACCTCTAGGCACCTCCACTGCGATACCAGTACCGACTAACTTCGGCTTCTCTCCCAGTGTTACCCGTGCGCTCTTTTTGATGTAAGCAAAAAGGTCCAGACCTGTAGAGCCTTCTGTAGCCCGCTGTGGCAAGCGGGCATCAGGATACATCCTTTTAACCCTTAACACTTAACTGCTGCCAGTCACCTTGCACAGCTATCTCTGCGGAATGTAATTATAACACCAGAAAAAGGGATAGTCCGACAAAAAAACTTCGGTTACCTTCTTATGTGATTTAAAATGACCGCTCGTGTTGCATCTCGAATGACTAAGTACACCGCATTTCACCTGGTAGAACAGCAATGGAACATCGGTGTATAATATAATACCACACGCGGTTTAGAGAGCTAGTGCAAAAGGAGGGCGGTGCCCTTAGCTAAGGGCAAAGTAGGTGCGGATTTCCATGTCTAAGGTTAGCAAAACAGTAAGGATAGCCGTAGACATCATGGGGGGTGATTACGCTCCTGAGGAGATAATCAAAGGAGCAGTCACAGCCGCCGGTAAAGCAGATGTGAGAATTATATTAGTTGGGCCAGAAGATATCCTCGAAAGGGAGCTAGACAAGTGTCACAGTTCTCATATTCCTGTTGACCATGTCAGGGCTGATGAGTTCATCAAAGAAGGTGAGCGTCCCACCTTGGCCATTCGCCACAAGCATAATACTTCTATAGCTGTGGCAGTGAACTTAGTAAGGACAGGGAAAGCCGATGCCATAATCAGCGCTGGTCCTACTGGTGCAGCATCTGTGACCGCTATCCATTTTCTTGGCATGATGCCAGGTATAGAGCGCCCTGCGCTTTGCGTACCTCTTGTTGGGCTGGCTCCAAAAACGGTTCTTGTTGATGGCGGAGCTAATGTTGACTGCAAACCACATCATTTACTATCATTTGCGGCCATAGGCACTGTCTATGCCAAGAAGTTGCTGGATGTGGCCAATCCCAAAATAGCCCTTTTGAGCATTGGAGCTGAGGAGGGCAAGGGTGGCAGATTGATCCAAGAAAGCTATCCACTACTCCAAAACAGCGGCCTGGATTTTATTGGTAATATAGAAGGCAGTTGTATTCTCAGTGGGCAAGCTAACGTGATTGTTTGCGATGGCATTGTAGGCAATGTGTTAATGAAGTTCTACGAAAGCATAGGACATTACTTTGCCAAATGGCTAACAAGCAGGCTGGATAATCTACCATTGGTTGGCCCGGTTAAGAGGTTGCTCGATCAGATGATTTCATTCACTCGGATAACCAGCACCGAAAGCGACGGTGGCGCGCTCCTCTGGGGAGTCAACGGCGTTGTTCACTTGCTACATGGAAATAGCCAAGCACATCAAGTAGATAAGGCAATAACAAGGGCAAAACAGGCTATTGAAACTGACCTCGTTGGCTTTTTAAAGTCTGAGCTAGACATGATTCAAACCAAGTGCAAAGGCTACCTCAGCGCAAATTTCCAATCCCAACAGCGAACAACGCCAGCAGTGGCAGCCCAGTACATTTACTCACAGACGAAGTGAGGACGGCAAATTGCCATTAGCTATTACTGGCACCGCGAGTAGCCAGATCTCCACCAGGATCAAATTGGCAAAGGCAAACAGCACAGTTCTGATTTTCTCTCATTGCAGTGAAGACTGCCCGGCCAGGCTACTCACTGTTCATGATACTGTCAGCAGCAATACAGAATCTGTGCCATTCAGCCAATTTCTTGCGCAGAATTCTGCGGCCCTTCCAAGTGAGATGGTAGCATCGCCGTTTCTGCTTCCGAGTTGCCTTTTGCCATGAGCTTACCACCAGTCCCTCTTTCTCCAATCGGCGCAGCGCAGAATAAACAGTGCTCCCTGTCAGCCTAAAATAGCCACTGCTTCTTCTCTCCAGTTCCTTGGCAATATGATAGCCATGCGTGGGCAACTCTCCAATGATAAAGAGCATCAAAGGCTCTACTACACCACTTAATAGCTGACGCAAATAAGATTTGTACATTGCTAAGATATTGTATCATCTACATCGGATTGAGTCACTCTGGCTATGAAGCTAAGCACGGCAATTTTTGCCGTGAGAATATCCATGCTATAATTAGCCCGTGGGGCAAAAAACGCTGAAGAAGATTAAACACATCCTTATTGTACTAGTGTTGACAAACCTAATCCTAGGCGCTAGCGGATGCTCTATATTCCTACCATGGGCACCGACTTCATCTCCACCGGCTTCATCCCAACCCATTAGCCCAAGCGAATACACTAACCCTGATTGGACATTCCCCCCGGGAGATAGCCAGGCAACTCCAGTACTACCCGATATCGCCGAGGTGGTCAAGGAGGTAATGCCCTCTGTAGTCTCTGTCACCACCGAAATGACAGCTTACGATATTTTTTACGGCGAGTACACACAGGCTGCCGCTGGCTCTGGAGTAATCATTGATAGCGAAGGATATGTCATCACCAATAACCATGTCGTCGAGAATGCCAAAAGTGTGGAAGTGGAACTATCTGATGGCAGAACCTTCGCTGCTGACATAGTAGGCACCGATGCTTTGACTGATCTGGCAGTTATTAAGGCAGACGCAACAGGCTTGCCTTACGCTCGACTCGGCGACTCGTCTCAACTGGCTGTAGGCGATTGGGTAGTAGCACTAGGCAACGCACTAGGAGAGGGAATATCCGCAGCTCAGGGCATTGTTAGCCGTCTGAACGTTTCAGTGAGTGTGAGTGGAAATACCCTCAGGAATTTGATCCAGACCACGTCAGCTATTAACCCAGGCAACAGCGGCGGCCCGCTAGTAGATATGGCCGCCGAGGTCATAGGCATAACCAGCGTCAAGGTGGCTGAGATTGGAATAGAAGGCATGGGCTACGCTATAAGTATCAATAGCACCAAGCCTATAATCGAAGAATTGATTCATCAGGGTTATGTGATCCGCCCCTGGCTCGGTGTATCACTATATACTGTAACTCCCAGTGTGGCTCTTTGGAACGAGCTTTCAGTTGAGGAAGGGGCACTCATTGTGGAGGTAACTGAGAATAGCCCTGCTGAGGCTGCTGGACTACAACAGGGAGATGTTATCATTGAGTTCCAGGATAAGAAGGTAGCTAATACTGATGACCTTCTACAGAGCATTCTCGAATCTGAGATTGGTGCCACAGTGAAAATAGCTTTCGTCAGAGGCGAAAGCACCAAAACAACCAGTGTACAGCTACAGCAAACTCCTTCACCATGGGACTGAGGCTAGAGATAGTCTTGTTGCCGTGCGCTTCGCAATGGCAAGAGAAGGAGTAACAACCTTCGCTCAGAATGGTGCCTTCGCAACTGCTAACACGACATCAGCATCGGAAATGTGATATTTCTCAGCATAAGCTTCTCTTGGTGGGGAACTATTAACCAGATCTATGGACAAAGTCTCCTGCTTAATATAATCAGCAAAATCAGTCATCACCTGTTCGATTGGCCCTTGCGCTTCATAATACGTAACAATATGGTCAGCAATATCAAAGTCAGCAGCACGACGCATGGTCTGAAGACGGCGTACAACTTCTCTACTTATCCCCTCAGCCACCAACTCAGGAGACAACTCAGTATTGACAGCTACTGAATATCTTTCCTCATTGGCTGTAGCATACCCAGGCATATCGCCCGGGAATTCATAGCCGGCAAACTCCAACTCCCTAACATTTATCTCCTCCAAGACATGAGGTGCAAGTCTCTGTAAAGCACTCTTCTCCTCCTCTTGGCTTACTTTGACAAGCACTTTGGCCAGCGGCTGGCGAACTTTGATCTTCGCCTTCGCCCGAGCTGCTCTACCCAGACTTGATATCCTCATAGCTAACTTCATATCGTTATTTAGCTCGTGATTGATTCTGCTTTCGTCAGCTACTGGGAAGTCAGTTAGATGGACACTCTCTTCAGCCATGGGATCAATCGAACGAACCAAATTCTGATAAATCTCTTCAGCAATAAACGGTACTAGAGGAGCCAAGAGCTGAGATAAGGTTACCAGACACTGATACAATGCAGTATGTGCTGCCAATTTGTCAGCATCATTCTCGCTTTTCCAGAATCGGCGTCTGCTTCGCCTCACATACCAATTAGAAAGACTGTCAATAAAGGTCTCAATATGGCGTATCGCTGACGTGGGATTATAGCCATCCATAGACTTAGTTACATCAGCTATAAGTTGATTAAGCTCCGAGATGATCCAATTGTCCAGCTCAGCAAAAGATGGCAAAGCAGAAGCTTGAGGAGTAAACTGGTCAATCTTAGCATAGAGAACAAAGAAGGAATAAGTGTTCCACAAAGTAAGTAAATTTTTTCGCAAGGTCTCGCCAACCATTTCCGTGGAGAAGCGATGAGTATTCTCACCTGGAGCAGATGCCAACATATACCACCTCAAAGCATCAGCGCCATACTCATTGACTACAGCCCAAGGATCAACCATGTTGCCTTTGCTCTTGCTCATCTTATCACCCTCAGCATCAACAACATGACCCAGACAGAGAACATTCCTGAAGCAAGGCTGTCCAAACAGCAAAGTAGAAACCGCATGCAAGCTATAGAACCAGCCCCGGGTCTGGTCAATTGCCTCAGAAATGAAATCGGCAGGGAAGTTTCGCGCGAACTCGTCCCTATTTTCGAAGGGGTAATGCCACTGAGCAAAAGACATGGCCCCTGAGTCAAACCAACAGTCAATGACCTCGGGAATACGCCACATATCGCCACCACATCTGGGGCAAGAGAAGACTATTTCATCCACATAAGGACGGTGCAAATCCAGAGGCAAGTTTAAGCCTCTTACATTTGGCTTGGCTCCTAATGCATCAATGCCACCTACACATTCATAGTGGCCACAGGAGTTGCAATGCCATATGTTAAGGGGAGTTCCCCAATACCTCTCCCGAGAAAAGGCCCAATCCACGTTGTTCGCCAGCCAATCTCCAAAACGACCATATTTGATATAATCAGGATACCAGTTCACTTCAGCATTACCAGATATAAGCCTGTCTTTTACCGCCGTAGTTCTGATATACCATGTCCTCTTGACATAGTAGAGAAGAGGTGACCCACATCTCCAGCAAAAGGGATATGTATGAACAATCCTCTCACTACGGAAAAGCAAACCACGTGACTTAAGTTCGTCAAGAACAAGAGCGTCAGCGTCTTTGACAAACTTGCCAGCAAAGGAGTAGGTGCCAGTCATTTTCCCTTCTAAATCCACAGGCTGGACAAAATCAAGGTCTTTACTCATCCCGGCATCAAAGTCAACCTCTCCAAAGGCAGGAGCAACATGGACAATGCCAGTGCCCTCCTCCATCGAGACAAAATCAGCACCAATTACAGGATAAGTCAAATCTTCTCTTTTGCCTTGTGCATCAAAAGAGGGCAAGCTCTGACGGGGCACACCAAAATCATGTGGATTAAACAAGGGTTCGTATTCAAGATGGAGAAGATCTTCACCCGATACAATACCCAGTTCCTTATAGCCTTCAAGCCTAACCGGCCCAATAAGCTGCGTAGCTAGAATAAGATAATCCTCATCCCCCTCCAATACACTATAGCTAGCTTCAGTGGCTACTGCTAGGGCAGTATTGCCAGGTAGCGTCCAAGGAGTAGTTGTCCAAGCAAGAAAATAGGCCGGTTTTCTGGTCAAGGATGGCGGCTCGAGAATAGAACGCAGACCTGAGGCGTGTTTGGAGAGCGACGAAACGCAAAGTCTGAACTTTATGTAAACTGATGGATCTTCAGCATCGTCTTGATACCCCAAAGCTACTTCATGTGAGCTGAGGGAAGTGCCGCATCTGGGGCAATGAGGCGCTGTCTTATAGCCCCTGTAAACCAAATCTCTATCCCACAACTGCTTTATCGCCCACCAACAAGATTCAATATAACCGTTGTCTAGTGTTATGTAAGGGTGTTTCATATCAATCCAATGGCCAATGCGTTCTACCATAGCTTCCCATTCCCCAATATACTTGAAAACACTCTCACGACAACGCTGGTTAAACTGGGCCACCCCATATTCTTCAATCTGGGGCTTACTGGTAAGACCAAGAGAATTCTCCACCTCCAATTCAACGGGCAATCCATGAGTATCCCACCCAGCTTTGCGTAGCACTTGATAACCCTTCATCGTTTTATAGCGAGGAATAACGTCTTTAGCTAATCGAGATAGCACGTGATGAATTCCTGGACTGCCATTAGTCGTGGGCGGACCGTCGTAGAAAACAAAGCGCTGTTTTCCTTGTCTCGCCTTGACGCTCTTTTCAAAGATGCTACACTCCTTCCAAAAACGAAGGATGTTCTCTTCCACTTGAGGAAAACTTATCTTGCTGCTCACTTTGTGAAACACAGGTTACCCTCGCTTCAGCAAAATGACTACTTTTCTGTCTTCGCCCTCACCTATGCTATGGGTGACAACTTCAGCATGATCAGCCAAAGCCAAGTGAACAATGCGGCGTTCATCAGGTGGCATCGGCTCTAAAGTAATAGCCCGGTGTTGCAGTTTGACTTGCTCTGCCAAGCGCAAGGCTAGTCTCTGCAAAGAATCACGCCGGCGTTTTTTATACCCGCAAACATCAACATTCAATGGCAGCCAAGCCTTTAGTTGACTTGCCACTATTAGCCTAACAATGTACTGGAAACAAGATAGGGTCTGGCCCCGTCGCCCAATTAGGATTCCCAAATAGTCTCCTTCGATATCTAGAGACACAGGTATCTCATCAGACGAACTCTCAACTACGCCAGTTACTCCTATCAACCTGAGCAAGGTCTCCAGTACCTCTATGGCTACTCGAGCTATATCAGTCTCTGGTGGAGTTAATGGCTCTGCTCTAGACATCATCTCCGATTCTTCCATGCTCTAGCCTCCCATTATTGACAATCTGCCTCGATATCTAACATCCCTTCCACCCCCACGGTACATTCTACCTTCCCCCTCTTAATCCTGGATGTGCTGAGGGAGGAGCCTTCAGGTAACCCCAGCCACCAGTAACGAAATATTGGGTCACAATACCAATAACATTGGAGGCCAGCCAAAAAAGAGGTAAACCACTGGGAAACATTAAGGTAAACATACCAAACATGAACGGCATCATCAGCAACATCATCTTGCTCGTGGATTGCTGCCTCGGATCAAGAGACGGAGCAGTAGTCATCTTCTGCTGCAACCACATTGTGCCACCCACCAGAACAGCTAAAACCAAAGTGTGGTCAGGCTGGCCTAAATCGAGCCACAAGAAATGGCTATTTACAGGGATTGTCTGATTGACTATTTCCCAGGAATAAAGATGCCGGGATAAGTCCAGCAAGTTTTCCGGCGTAGTGGCTAGTGCTTTCATAATGGATTGATATAGAGCAATCCAGATGGGGAACTGAACCAACATAGGCCACATACAGCCTATAGGATTTACTCCAGCCTCTTTGTAGACCTTCATCATTTCCTGCTGAAGTTTTTGCTTATTCTTAGCATATTTCTTCTGCAGCTCCTGCAGCTTAGGCTGCATATCCTGCATGGCCTTGGTAGATTTGAGTTGCCTCAAAACGAGGGGCGTTGACGCCAGACGAACGACAACGGTAAGAATAATGATGGCCAAACCAAATTGTGCTTCCCTCGGTAAAACACCCGACAAGGCAAGCAGCCCATTAAGCATTGGGTCGAGTATAATCAAACTCCACAAGTCTGCCATAATTACAAACCTTGCTTAAGCTAAAGAAAATTTCAGCTTTATTTCTCTTTTGGCTACATCCACTGCATATAAGCAGTTATCCTGGGCACGAATATATACAATGCCATCGAGCACACAAAGAGCTGACTGAATACGAGCATCAATAAGCGACTTACCATTTTGAGAATCATCTGGATTCGCAATCATCTCTCCACTACCCGTCTTCGGATTAATGACGAATACATTGCCTGGCTCAGTAGCTACTACCAGCGAGTCATCCACCAAAATTGGCGAGGAAACGATACGGCCTCCAGTATCAAACTCCCACGATTCTTTGCCCCTCTCTGTATCGAGAGCGTAGACTTTTCCATCGAGACACCCAGCATAAACAATGCCATCGCTAACCAACGGAGCAGCCCAAAACCAATTGCCACCGAGGAATTCCCACAGCGGCTTATCATCACCTATTCTTACGGCATGAAGCTTACTGTCGAATGAACCCACAAATACAATATCCTCATAAAGTACTGGAGAAGAGACAAATCCTGTTTCTGCTTCAAACACCCAAGGTAATAAATTACCGTCTTCAGCTGATAAGGCATAGATGTGTCCATCAAATGTGCTTACATAGATGGCCTCGTCTTTCACCATCGGCGTTGTCCACAACTTGTCACCCAGTGGAGCCGATATCCATTTCTCATCACCATAAGTTATATCCAAAGCATAGACCTTGCCATCTGAACTGCACACATAGACAGTATCGTTAACCACCACTGGGCTCCCGACTATGGGACCAATCACATCCTCTGTCCTAGGATAAATCCACTCACCGCTTCTTAAATGAGGAAAGGACAAATCTTGATTCCTGGCTGATGACCTTAGCATCAAGACCTTACCACCATAGGTGCCAACACAGACTGAGCCATCAACTACAAGAGGCGTGGCATATATGCTGTCAGGCTTAGATGAACTGCCACACGATAATATGCTCTTCGAGGGCACAGTAATAGCAAAAGACCATTCCCCGTCAGCAGAGGGAAATGGCAGCTCTTGACTTCGAGCTGAGGCGTTTGCTGCCATTATCTTGCCATCCATGGAACCCAGATAGAGAATCCCATCGTGAGGTACAACTCCAGAATACCCTTGCTGCCCACCAGAGGAAACGCAACCAGTGGCGCTTAAAGCAAGAAAACAGAAAATACCAAGACAAGCTAATACTCTGACCTTCATTTCAACACACTGGAATGCAAACTAGGGCACAGGATCATAACCACCTTTAGAGAGAGGATTGCAACGAGCCAACCTCTTAATCGCCAGCCAACTACCCTTGACAAAGCCATATCTTTCAATGGCCTCACAGGTGTAATGTGAGCATGTAGGTTGGAAACAACAAGAATGTGGAGTTACCTCCGATATTGTTGCCTGATATAGTCTAATTAAATGCAGCGCTATTTGCTTCATTACCCCCTTGTAGTAACCTTGCCCGAGCTAACAATTCAGTTACCGTTTTTTCCAGTTGGTGATAATTAGCGGTAGCTGCCCGCGGCCGAACGATGAAGATGATGTCCCACCCAGGCTGTATCAACTGCAACCTTACTATCTCTCTTAGTAACCTCCTCAACCGATTACGCTTCACTGCTTTACCCAGCCTCTTAGTTACCGAGAAACCATACCTGCTCAAGTTCAACCCATTAGGCAATACCTTCATTACGATCAGATTATCCAAATATGTGCTACCTTGCTGGTAAATTGAAGCGTACTGCGCTCTCTTAGCTAAAGTCCAGAGCCTACCCATAAAGATATGATTAAACTGGAGTCAATCTCCATCGCCCCTTAAGGCGTCTCGCCTTAAGTACTCTTCTTCCTCCTGGAGTAGCCATTCTGGCCCGAAAGCCCAGTTTGCGTTTCCGGGAAACTTTCTTTGGTTGGTAGGTGCGTTTTGGCATTTGGTCTCCCTAAGACATCGACTGGTGCAAGCCCACGCCGCCCGTCCTCCAAGTATGGCTCGGTGCGTAAGGCAACAGGGCCAAGAATCGCGCCCTTTTTATAGCGTGCGCCAGCTTCCGTTGGTGCTTAGCGCAAGCTCTAGTCCTACGTCGCGACTCGATCTTACCACGCCCCGAGACATATCGTGATAACCTGGAAGCGTCCTTATAATCTATGCCCACTCCTTCAGCACAAAAGGGACAAATTCTTGGCTTAGGAACATAATTTCTGGCCCCTTCCGTTTTTCTACGGTAAATCAATTTCCAACTCCTTCACCAGGGTCAAAAGGCAAATCTCCCGGTTCAAGCTCACCTTCTTCCGCGATAGGAGCCAAAGCTTGCTTACCAAGGAAAACTACACGGTCAGCAGTTACCTCGAGACTAGTTCGCATCTGCCCATCCTGCCCTTGCCAGTTGCGAGCGTGTAATCTCCCCTCGACGTAGACTTGCCGCCCTTTGGATAAGTATTGATTGCACTGCTCAGCCTGCCTGCCCCAAACAGTAATTCTAAACCAGTCAGTTTCCTCTCGGCTCTCCCCGCCAGACGTAGTATAGCGACGATTAGTAGCCATGCGAAAAGACGTAACTGCTTTGCCATCTGGTGTGTATCTCATCTCAGGATCAGAACCCAAATTCCCAATAAGTATTGCCTTGCTTAAGCTCGGCATCTATCAATCACCTACCTTCACTACAAGATGTCGCAGTATCTCTCCTTCAGCTCCAAGATTTATTTCGAGTTCTTTAACCTTCCCCGGCTCCAGCTTAAAGCGCGTCAAGCTGTAATTACCTTCCAAAAAGCGCCTTATCGGATAAGCTAATTTCTTTTTCCCCCACTGTTCTGTCCCCTCCACAATCCCATCCTTCTCAGTAATAAGACGGCTCACTCTATCCATAAGGCTATGCACTCCTTCATCATCAGCCTCAGGATTAACAATAGTAACTAATTCATAACTACGCATTCTATTAATTGTAGCATTATAGCGTGTTACTAACCACAATTCAAACGCAAACCCAGAGACAAAGGCAGATTATGCTCCATCACTTCCCTCAGGATAGCAGTTATATCATAACCAACACGAGAATGCTACACAATCTCTGTATAACTATTATCCAATTTGAGGCTCAAGTAAAGCTGGTGCTATAATTTCTAGGAATGAAGATATCGGAGTTGGGAGAATTTGGCTTAATCAGCCTCATACAAAGCATCAGCGATAAATTTAGAAATCCTGAACAGGCGTCCTGGCAACAACTCCTAATCGGCATTGGCGATGATGTGGCTGCTTGGCAAGGCGATAATCATGTTCAGTTGGCGACAACAGATACCCTGGTCCAGGATGTCCATTTTGACCTAGACATTATTACATGGGAAGAATTGGGCTGGAAGGCACTGGCCGTTAACTTAAGTGACATAGCAGCTATGGGTGGTGTCCCCCGATACGCCTTAATCTCTCTATCATGCCCCGGTGACATTGAGGCAGAAAATATTTCCAAGCTTTGCCATAGCATGGCGGCTTTGGCTGCGGAGTTCGGAGTGGCTATAGTTGGGGGTAACCTCGCCGCTGCCTCTAACTTGGTTATCACCATCACCCTCATTGGCTGTTCAAAAAACAAATCAATGCTCAAGCGCTCGGCAGCTATGCCCGGCGAGCAAATAGCTGTCACAGGGCATCTAGGGACATCAGCGGCAGGCCTGGAAATGCTCAAGGGAAAAATCAGGCTGGATGCTGAAACAACTAACATCCTCAGGAAAGCTCACCTCCAGCCCATGCCCAAAGTCAAGGAAGGGCAAATTCTAGTCGAACAAGGAGTCAACAGTGCTATAGATATAAGCGATGGGCTTATTGCCGATCTTGACCATATCTGCGAAGCCAGTAAGGTTAATGCGCGAGTAGACATAGCGCGACTGCCTATACATCCTCTAGTCAAGGCCAATTTCCCAGACTATCTTGAGCTAGCTTTATGTGGAGGTGAGGACTACGAACTCCTTTTTACTGCCCATAAAGCTATCATTGACCAAGCTAGAGGAGTTCTGAATTGTCCTGTGACTGTGATTGGTGATGTTGTAAAGGAAAGCTTGCCAAATCGAGTAACCTTGATGGATAGCAAGAGAAATGTTGTCCATTACGATAAGGGAGGCTGGGAACATTTCAGGGAATACAATGGAGCTAAAATCCCATAGCCCAGAGCAAACTCAGCTTCTCGGAAGCTATTTAGGGGAACTGGCTCAAGAGAATGATATTTTTCTTCTCACCGGTGATTTAGGAAGTGGCAAGACCTGCCTTGTTCAAGGCATTGCCCATGGGTTGGGCATAACAGAGTACGCTTTCAGCCCTTCCTTTGTTCTTGTCAGGGAATATCACGGTAGACTGCCTTTATGCCACATTGACCTCTATCGCCTCGACCATATGGCGGAAATTGCTGATCTGGGACTGGAGGAATGCTTGTATAACAATCGAGTGTGTGCAGTCGAGTGGGCAGAGAAAGGATTGGCGGTATGGCCACAAAACAAGTTACTCATAAGGTTAGATTATGTCTCCGATTCCGAGACACAACGCATTATTCGCCTTAAACCTGAAGGCGCGCGCCACTCAGAATTAATAAAAGAGCTAAAATTGATACTGAGCAGGAGAAAAACATGGAATTGGCTATAGATACCTCTACCAGTATGGCTGGCATTGCTTTATCCCACCAAGGTGAGATTCTAATCGAGCTAACCTGGCGATCGGCACAAAACCACACTGTAGAATTGATGCCCAATATTGCTCGTTTACTTCGACAGGTTAACATGGAGGCAAACGCTATAGAGGCGATCATTGTAGCCAAAGGGCCAGGCAGCTTCAACGGATTGCGGGTGGGAATAAGCGCAGCTAAAGGGCTAGCTTTCTCCTTACACATTCCTTTGGTCGGCGTAAGCACATTGGAAATCGAAGCCTATCCCTTTGCTTTTACTGGGCTTCCCTTGCATCCTATTCACAAGGCTGGTCGTGATGAGATAGCCACGGCACTCTACCAGCAAGTTGATAGCGAGTGGCTCTGCTTAGAAAAGGAGTATTTGACCACTGTTGACAGTTTATGCCAGCAAACCTACCAAAAAACGCTCTTCTGTGGTGAAATCTCCCAAGACACAAGAAGTACAATACAACAAAATTTAGGACAACGAGCTATAATTCCGCAAGCTGCTGCACTGTCTCGAGTCGGTTCCCTAACCATGTTAGGTTGGCAAAGACTGAGTGAAGGAGAGCGAGATGATCTGGCTACCTTGCAGCCTTTATATCTTCGCTCCCCTCACATAACAAAACCCAGGGACAGGAGGTTATAAATGGAAATTCCGAAATTGGACATGTCCGAAGATTTATCATTAAGATTGTGCTTTGCCTGTGGTGAGGACAACCCCATAGGCCTAAAATTGAAACCTGTTTACGATGGGAAAAAAGTCAGAGCAGAATTCACTGCTGGAGAACTCTACCAAGGGTGGAAAAACGTAATTCATGGTGGCATTGTCTACACCCTCCTTGATGAGATAACTGCTTACGCTATGCTGTGCCATGGAATTGATTTTGGTGTTACCGCTAAAAGCGAGGTAAGGTTTAAGCACCCAGCGCCAACCGGAGAGCCAATCCAAATCTCTGCCTGGGTTACCAAACTGGCAAAAAGACTAGTGCAAACCAGCGGATTGGTAGCTCTTAAGGACGGAACAGTCTTGGCTGAGGGTGACTCCTTATTCTATGTTTGGAGGCGTTCTAAGAAGACTTTTCTCTGGGACATGGATGGGGTCATCACTGATTCAGGCTCGTTTCATCTTGCCGCCTGGCAGGAGACCTTTGACAAAAGAGGATTCAAGTTTAGCGAAGGGAATTTCACTAAGTTTTTTGGCACCAGAAATGACTTCATAATTCGCAGTGTTCTAGGAGGAGAGCTTCCTCAAAAAGATGTTGCAACAGTAGTGGAAGAAAAAGAGGAAAACTTTCGCCGCAAGATAAAGGGAAATATTAAGCCACTCCCCGGAGTAATGAAGCTACTAGATACAATTAAGAGAGGAAACTTTAGACTAGCTTTAGCCTCTTCAGCACCAAAAGAAAACATTGATTTGGTCAACAGTGAACTTAATTTGGAGAGGTATTTCGATTACATTGTTTCTGGCAGAGAGGTAGCTGAAAGCAAACCTAGCCCCCAGATATATCTTTTAGCTGCTAAAAAGCTGGGGGCTGAACCTAGAGATTGCGTTGTAATTGAAGACTCTCCCTTTGGCGTCAAAGCAGCCAAGGCGGCTGGAATGAGGTGTCTGGCTGTAACCAATACCCATTCGAAACAAGACCTCCAAGAGGCTGACAGAGTAGCTGACTCTTTAGAAGATATGGATCTAATTACCCTGCTCAGAAGAGTATAGAGAGGAGTATACCTTATAAATGAAGCAAAATAATCCCGAAATAGAGAGAAGTTTGGTACTTATCAAACCCGATGCTGTGCAAAGGGGACTAGCAGGGCAAATCATTGCTCGGCTGGAGAGAAAGGGACTTAAAATCGTAGCTATGAAAATGCTGCAAATGGATAAAGCCTTAGCACAGCGTCATTATGCCATTCACAAAGGCAAGGCTTTTTTCGATGACTTGGTCGATTTCATTACCTGCAGCCCCATTATTGCCATTGTGTTCCAAGGAGAAGGCGCTATAGAGGCAATAAGGCAGACAATGGGCGAAACTGATCCAGCCAAAGCCAAGTCTGGCACTATTAGAGGTGACCTCGCTCTGGATATCGGACACAACTTAATTCATGGCTCGGACTCAGAGGAGAACGCCTCTCAGGAGATAGACCTCTTCTTTTCCAAAGAAGAGATTCTTGATTACCACAGGGATATCGACAAATGGCTTGGCTAAGTCTTGCTATCTACTGAATTGTAACTTCAGGAATCGCTTTATGCCAAAACTCATCCAGTTGATAATACTCGCGCTCTGCCGAGGCAAATATATGAACGATGACAGAGCCAAAATCAGCAAGCATCCAGCCTGAGTCAGAACCACCTTCACTGTGATGGGACACGACGCCACTTCGTTTCAATTCATCAATGATACCCCGCCAAATAGCCTCTACGTGGCGCTCAGTCTCTCCATTGCAAATGACAAAATAGTCACTAAACGAGCATACCTCTTGCACATTTAGCATCACAATGTTGCTTGCTTGCTTCTCAGAAGCAACTTCCACTGCTAAGCGTGCTACCGCTACCGCTTCCAGAAAGACTAAACCTCCTAGACTTATTATACCACTTTTATCTAATTCAACAATGCTAGCAACCTGATTAAAGCCGCGATTTCTCGATTCATAGCAACTTTGCTATAATAGTCAACAAGGTATGAAACCGACATTGTGGCAGAATAGTTTCTTCTATCTGTTACTGTTTGTAGTAGCAGTGGCTCTCTTGTTTGCTTTCTTGCCGCAGGGCAGTGCCCCTGAGGAAGTAGGAATTACAGAGTTCATCACTTACATTAAACAAGGGGAAATTGACCAAGTCTCACAAAAGGAAAATACCCTTATTGGTTCATATGGAGAAGAACAAAGATATACTGCCGATTATTATGGCTCCACCAATGACTTGGTAGCCATCCTTAATGATAATGGAATTAATGTGGGTGAAGGTGGGATAGGCCTTGATGTTGAAGCCGGGGGCCGTGACTGGGGGATGATAGCCTTGCAAGTCATCTTGCCAATGGCACTGCTTGGTGTGCTGTTCTATTTCTTCTTCCGCTCAGCTCGTGGAGCTGGTACGCAAGCCTTCAATTTCGGTAGAAGCCGAGCACGACTTAGTTCTGGCAACAAACCCGACGTCACCTTTGCTGATGTCGCTGGAACCGAGGAAGCAAAGGAGGAGGTCCAAGAGATAGTGGAATTTCTCAAATCCCCTGACAAATTCCGTGCCTTAGGGGGCCGTATACCTCGGGGTGTGCTCCTGGTAGGGCCGCCAGGGACAGGCAAGACTTTGTTAGCTAAAGCGATAGCCGGAGAAGCTGAAGTACCTTTTTACTCAATTAGCGGCAGTGAATTTGTAGAAATGTTTGTAGGTGTTGGAGCTGCTAGAGTCAGAGACTTGTTTGAACAAGCTAAACGTAATACACCATGCATAGTTTTTGTAGATGAGATCGATGCTGTAGGCCGACACCGCGGCGCCGGCCTAGGTGGCGGACACGATGAAAGAGAGCAAACCTTGAATCAAATCCTATCTGAAATGGATGGCTTTGATACCAACACTAACGTTATCGTCATAGCGGCTACCAATCGCCCTGATATCCTCGACCCGGCTTTATTACGCCCTGGTCGCTTTGACCGCCATATCGTCATTGATCTACCTGATATCAACGGGCGCAAGGCTATCCTAGAAGTGCATACTAAAGGTAAGCCATTAGCCAAAGAAGTTGACCTTGGGATAGTAGCCAAAGAAACACCAGGTTTCAGCGGGGCCGACTTAGCCAACCTAGCTAATGAGGCAGCTCTCTTGGGTGCCAGACGCGATCTCAAAGAAATCACGTTAAAGGAGCTTGAGGATGCTGCCGACCGGGTTATCGCTGGACCTGAAAGGAAAAACAGGGTGATCAGTAAAAGAGAAAAGGAAATGATTGCATACCATGAGACTGGACACGCCCTAGTAGCCAGGATGCTGCCGAATGCTGACCCAGTGCACAAAGTCTCTATCGTCGCCCGTGGAGTAATAGGAGGGTGGACACGCTTCCTACCTACGGAAGACCGCCATCTGTGGACTCAGTCTCAATTCAACGATAGGTTAGCAATGAGCTTAGGGGGGCGTGTGGCTGAGGAAATCAGTTTTAGGGAAGTGACCACAGGAGCACAAAATGATCTGGAAGAGGCAACTAAGTTAGCTCGAAAGATGGTTACTGAGTATGGCATGAGCGAGAAATTGGGGCCGCGAACCTTTGGGCAAAAGCAGGAACTCGTTTTTTTGGGCCGCGAGATCAGCGAGCAACGGGACTACAGTGACAAGATAGCCCAAGACATAGACGAAGAGGTATACAGTATTATTCAACGCGCTTACAATACTGCTAAGAAAATCCTAACCGAACATAAGGCGAAACTAGAAGAAATTGCTGAACAACTTATAGCTCGTGAAACCCTTGGAGAAGACGACCTTAACAAACTATTTGAAGGCCTAACTCCACAGCCAGCTTCTAGCTAAGAAGTCTAATCTTTCTCCACCGCATAGTGTAACCAGCTAAGCCTACTAACCATAAATCCCTGTCCCACTAATCGGATACGTGACCAAGCCGACTGGTCTCTTGAGCAATGATGCTATCATCCAGCTTAACAAATAATGGCTCAGGTTGACGAAGTTTCTGCCCTGGCGTTAATGATTGAAGTTTCCAACCTACATCCCTGGCACTCTCCTCGAAGCCAAGAGAAGTGTGAAGCTTCTCAGAGCTAAACGGGAGAAAGGGATAGAAGACGGTCTTCAAAGCTGATAAAACAGATAAAACAGTATAGGTGGATTTGGCCGAGCTTTCTCGGTCTATTTTGATTGTCTTCCAGGGAGCTTGTTCATCAAGATAACGGTTTGCCTCCTGAGCCAGAGACATAGCTTGCCTGATTGCCTCTCTAAAACTGCAATGGCAAAGCGCCTTATCCACATCGTTTAGTGTAAGCTCAGCCTTGCTAAGCAAGCTCTGGCTTTGCTCGTCAAGTTCACCTGGCGAAGGCACCATTCCGTTGAAATTACGATAGGCAAAAGTAAGGATACGATGCGCCAGGTTACCATAAGTAGCCACAAGTTCATCATTATTGCGGCGAAGAAACTTATCCCAGGAAAAATCGCTATCTTGACTCTCAGGCATGCTTACCGACAAAAAATAGCGTAAGGGATCCGGGTCGTATCTTTCCAAGTAATCGGGAAGCCAAACTGCCCAATTTCGGCTGGTGGAAAGCTTCCCACCCTCAATAGTTAAGAATTCATTGGCTGGAATATCATAGGGAAGATTCAATCCACCATAACCCATCAGCGTTGCTGGCCAGCTAAGTGCGTGAAAGAAAATGTTGTCCTTGCCTATGAAATAGAAGCTTTTGGCGTCACCCTGCCAGAAAGGTTGCCAGGCAGTATCATCGCCATGCAGCTTCGCCCACTCCTTGCTTGCCGACAAATAACCGATGACTGCCTCAAACCACACATAAATTCGCTTACGCTCAAAGCCCGGCTGTGGCACAGCAATTCCCCACTCTATATCGCGAGTTATGGCTCTATCTCTTAATCCTTCGTCTAAGAAGTTCCAGGCGGTACCAAGTACATTTTGCCGCCAGTGGGATTGTCCTCTGATCCAGTCCTTCAATCTATCCTGAAAAGCGCTAAGGCGCAGGAAAAAGTGTTCCGATTCCTCGAACCGTGGCGAAGTACCACAGATATGACAGCGAGCCTCTTCAAGCTCGGCAGGATTCAATGGCTTACCACAATTATCACATGCATCCCCGCGAGCTTTGGGGAAGCTACAATAAGGGCACGTGCCCTCAATATAGCGGTCGGGAAGAAAACGCTGGCACTTGGGGCAATAAGCCTGAAGCATCTTGTCCTTGTAAAGGTAGCCATTATCGAGCAAAGTAAGGAATATCTCCTGAGTGACCTGCGCATGATTGGCGGTGCCCGTAGTGGTAAATAAGTCAAAGGAGATGCCTAGCTTTTGCCAGCACTCAAGAAATTGTTGATGATACTTGGAGACTATTTCCTGTGGTGTGGTAGATTCCTGCTCGGCTCGAATTGTAATTGGCGCCCCATGCTGGTCGCTGCCCGAAACCATTAGCACGTCGTTGCCCTTAAGACGATGATAACGGGCAAAAATATCTGCTGGCAAATAAGCCCCAGCAATATGTCCCAGATGCAAAGGCCCATTGGCATAGGGCCAGGCAACGCCTAAAAGAATATGCTCGGTCAACGAATCCCTCCAAATCTCAATCTATCATGCTCTGCCATTGATGACATGAAAGGGCAAGAATAACAAGACTGGTAAATGTGATTTATCATTATACCTCATAATTGCAATACTATCCATCCTAACTAGCTCACCTCTCTTGACTCTGACACGTCATCCTTGTATAGTCTGTGACAACTGACCGTCAGGAGAAGAATATGCCTCACCGAAGATTCAAAGAAATGGAGCGAGCTTATGGATTCGATGAGGTCGCTCTTGTTCCCGGCGATGTGACTATTAACCCTGACCAGACAGATATACGTTTTACTATCGGTGAGTTCGAATTCGCCATTCCCATTCTAGCTTCAGCCATGGATGCTGTTGTTGACCCTGCCACAGCTATCAAATTCGGCAAACTCGGAGGCCTGGCTGTCCTTAATCTTGAAGGAATACAAACACGCTACGAAAATCCCGAAGAAATCCTCAACCAAATTGCCCAAGCCCCTGAAACTGGAGTTACTTCGCTTCTCCAGAAGCTTTACTCAGAGCCTATCAAAGAGAATCTCATTGCTGACCGCATTGCCACCATAAAAAACGGTGGTGTCATCTGTGGTGCCTCGGTGACCCCAGCTAACACTAAGCGACTAGCCCCTATAGCCAAGGAGGCAGGGATTGATATACTGGTTGTGCAATCCACCGTCACTACAGCCAAGCATATCTCCAAGAGCTATCGAGGGCTTATTCTCTCAGAATTATGTAAACTGATGGCCCTACCTATCATCGTAGGCAACTGTTGTAGCTATAGCGCCGTCCTAGAGCTGATGAAAACAGGAGTTGATGCTATTCTAGTAGGCGTTGGCCCTGGCGCTGCTTGCACTACTAGAGAGGTCATTGGTGTTGGTGTTCCACAGATAACCGCCACTATGGATTGTGCTGCCGCCAGGCAAGCTTATGTCAAAGAAGGCGGTAAATACGTCTCGGTCATAACTGACGGAGGCATTCGCATTGGCAGTGACTTATGCAAGGCATTCGCCGCTGGTGCCGATGCTGTCATGCTTGGTTCACCATTGGCCCAAGCTACACAAGCGCCGGGAAGAGGCTATCACTGGGGGATGTCCCATCCTCACCCGGCACTGCCTCGTGGCACAAGGGTCAAAGTTGGCACCTCTGCTCCCCTGGAGCAAATCCTCCTTGGCCCCACTTCTGTTACCAATGGCACTCAAAACCTTGTTGGCGCGCTACGTACCAGTATGGGAGTCTGCGGTGCCCGAACCATCAAGGAAATGCATAAAGTCGAGATGATTATCGCCCCAGCCATAAAAACAGAAGGCAAATACTTGCAGGCAACTCAAAACACTCCTTGAGTTTTCAACTCTTTAGACAAAGGCAGAGACAAGAAACCAGGTTCCAAATCCAATCAGCACCAAGGCACAAACTCTGAATACAATTCTCTGTACTCCTTGTGTCCACCATTTCCTTGACTTAAACGTGCTTATGGAAAGAATTTCACACCAAACTAAATCGCAAAGCCAGTGAACCACAGTGAAGAGAATAATACCGATAAGTCCAAATTTGGCAACGGCAATTACCAAGGCCACACCCACAGTCACCCACCAGACATAAAAGGCAGAGTTGGTGCCTGTAATAATAATGCCGGCAACCAACGAGCTAGCTGGCAGACCACTCACCACTCCAGGTGCCTCGCCAACGTTTCGAAACATGCGAAACCCCAGGTAAAACAGCATGAAGCCACCCACAACATATATGATGTTCACAACCTGTGGGGAACTCATGAACTGCGCAAGTCCCAAATAAATTGCCGCTATCAAAGGTATCTCGATGACAGCATGTCCTACGGCAATCAAGGCTCCAGCATTTCTATCACTATAGCCTTTAGCCACAGTGACAGCAGTCATCGGCCCAGGAAGCATTACACCAGTGAGGGAAATTCCGGCTGCCGACAATAAGAATAAGCCGAGGCTTGTCTCCATAACTTGTCGGGGGTAAAAGCGGCTTTAGGCTAAATCTCCTCGTCCTCCTCCTCTTCTTCTTCCTCCTCAGCAACTGCATCTACTCTATAATGGGGGAGCATTACATCCAGTTTACCACGGCGGTGTTTGGCTTCTTTGGGTAGAGCTTCCATCACCCCCCTTAACTCTATAAGCGCTTTAGCTGGCTGTGCTGGAGGAGTGACTATGCCGTCTATTCCAGCTTTCCATAAACTAGCGAACTCGGTACTCCTGACCAACGAAGGTACACTCATCATGAGAGGCTTATTCACGAGTTCGCTGAAACGCCGACAAACAAGAAGATGCTCCACAGTAATAACTGACTCCCCACCAGTACTGATAAGCACGCCATCTATGTCAAGATCGTTAATAGCCCTGACTAGGTTCTGATTCGAGGAAGGTTCAACCATTAGGAATTTGCCCACCTTTTCCCCTTGCAGCACAGCTATGGGCATACCCATATCAAAGACTATGAAGTCACACCCCGCGTCGATAATCTCAGTCTGCTTTTCCTTGTTCGCATCCCCCAGCAACACCCCCAAAGGTATGCCATCCATAGTCTTAACCATCCGTTCGATGACTTCAATATCAGAACTTTGATTTAATATTAGCCCGGCATCCGCATGGCCCTCAGCTAAGGCCCTAGCTTCCTCAGCATCTGTCCCGGACAGGCCGCCAATTAGCAGCATCCCCGGCTCTTTTGCCTCACTAGCAGATGGATGGAAGCCCAAGGGTGCTGTTGAAACCTTCAAAAGACTTTGTAGCTTGTCAGCAAGTTTGCTCATTTTAGCTCTCGCAATCTTATTTGCCCAAGCCGAAGTGCTCTCTTATTCGCTGGATATGCTTATC
>CAZJGF010000010.1:1694-23872 GCA_964545665.1 uncultured Dehalococcoidales bacterium | reverse complement strand
TGGACTTAATCAAGAGGGAAGAGGAAGGACAAGCAGATTTACAACTAACCGTCTCGTATATTAACAAGGTGGCACGACAGGGAAAGGTCTTGTTCTCTCCTTCCGGGGATAAAATTACCTACGGTCTGGAGGAGGTAACACTATTGACGCCAGTTCCTCAAATGTACAGTAGGGTTTTTAATATGGAGTATAATTACCCTGCATATGAGAAGGTATATGGCGTTATCCCTCCAGATGACGGCAAAACAGCCATGTTTATGATGGATCCTGAAACGGTAACTGGGCCCCGCGCTGACATAAGATGGCCAAAAACAGCCACTGAGGTTACATCCGCAGTAGAACTAGGCGTTATCGTTGGTAAGCAGGGGAAGCGCATTCCGCAGGACAAAGCCCTTGATTACGTCTTTGGCTACACCGTTGTTAACGACGTAACTGGAATAAGCATATTGAAGGGAATGGGGCCGGATAGAGTCTGCTTTCCACAGGCATTCTACTTTACGAGAGCAATGATAATGGACACCTTCCAGCCGGTTGGGCCATTCATAGCTTTAAAGGATGAGATCCCTGACCCGCAGGATGTCGCCGCTGAGTTGAGGGTAAACGGTAAAGTTGTATCCAAGGGTAATACCAGAGATATGCGCTGTTCAGTGGCAAGACTGATAGAATTCCTGTCCCAGGATATCACTTTAGAAGCTGGAGACCTGATTTCGACCGGTGCCATAGGAACATTCGACTACCCGCCTGAAGCTCCTGTAAAAGTTGGCGATGTAATTGAAGCCGAAATCGGGAAGATCGGCCTCTTACGGAATAGCGTTGTTCCCTGATGAAGAAAATGGTCCATAATTGTCGCCATTTATTAGAAAAAGGAGGTTATAGATAAGATGAAGCTTGGTAGTTTCAAAAACCACAGCGGAAATATTCGTGTCGGGGTTAAGATTGGTGAACAGCTAGCAGACTTAACCGCAGCTTTTGAGAAATATTTGGTGGAGGAGGGTAGCGTCGACCGTCAGTTCGCAGAGGAAGCATCAAACACTCGAATGCCAACGTCCATGCTTGCTTTGCTCCGCAGGGAAGAGGAAGGCTGGGCAGACCTGAACACAGTCTACTCCTACATTCACAATACAATGAAGAAGGGCGAAGTCTTATTCTCTCCCAGCGGAGACAAAATCAATTACGGATTAAAGGAAGTCAAGCTGCTTACCCCCATCCCCCAGATGTATAGAATTTTCAACATCGGCTTAAATTGCGAGGCCTTTGTCAAAATGTCGGGTGTCGCGCCTCCTGAGGCCGGGTACACTTGCATGTTCAAGAAAACACCACGCTGCATAATGGGACCTGAGGACGAGATAAAGTACCCAGTTACCGGCGAAGACATCGAGTCAGAAGTAGAACTCGGCGTAATAATAGGAAAGAAAGGAAAGGGTATATCTCAAGCCGATGCCCTTGACTATGTGTTCGGCTATGTGGTATCGCATGATCTAGTGGTGATGGACGTGCTTTCCAAGGCACACCTCGGGCCGGGCAGTGAAGGTCTGCCCGCATTCTACTACGTGACTTTGGCCAAATCTCCCGACACGTTTCAACCGGTAGGGCCATTCATTGCTACCAAGGATGAGCTCCCTGATTGTCAGAATGTTGGCGTTGAGCTTAGAATCAATGGTGAGCCGAAGATCAGAGGAAATACCAGTGAAATGAGAGTGCCAGTCAGGAGGCTGATAGAGTTCCTTTCCGCAGATATGACCTTTTACCCTGGAGATTTGATTTCAAGCGGTGGACAGGGATCAGCAGAGTATTCGCCCCATGCCTTCGTTGCGCCTGGAGATGTGGTTGAAGCAGAAATCAAGAATATAGGTGTTTTGAGGAACTATGTCATTGCCTAGTTCCACGACCATTGGATAGCTTTGGTCAGCTATGTAGTAAGGAGGAGGCCTAAGACACCAGAAGTTGCTGATATGCCCTAAGCGGGGACTGCAAGGGCGCAAATCAGCGGTATGGAACCGTGTTCAGGAGGCGATGCCTATGAGGGTTTAGCGAAGTGGCAGTCTGGTTCGGATACTAAAATAAGGAGAAAATAGGGAACAGATGACAACAAAAGAGAGAAACCTGGCAAGAGCTCGTAAGATTGAGAGGCATTTGAGACCTCCTACGCTACCGGTAGGAGTCAAGTTCTGGAAGAAAGGAGAACAAATTCCGAGTGAAGCGGGAACCCGTCCCGAACAGAAGCATTCGTGGTGTCAGTTCGTTTCCAATGCGCGCTTCAACGGCTCTGATAAGCGCGACATACTCCTGGTAAAACAGGAAGATATCCTTTGCGATATTGCGACCGGCGTTCTCGGGTTTGAGGAATGGTCAGGCGAGATCAAACAGGGCGGTGCCCTCGGGGAAATCCACTTTGACACCAAAGAACTGTGCGCCACGGCCATGAGAACCATCCCCCGCATGCCAGTCAACACAGAGGCTATTACCATAGGCGCTCTGGAGGACTTACCGGTAGAGCCTGACGTGATCATTACTGCTGTCACCCCGGGGAGATGTAACAAGGTATTTGACGGAGCTATGTGGTATAAAGGTGGTTCCTTTACCATACAGTATGCCAATGGGTGTGGCATCTGTGGCAACGCGACAGTTGAAGCCATGATTTCCCCCGACAAAGTTGCGGTCATAGCATTTCCCTGCCATGGGGCACGGCGTTGGGGCGGCTGGAGGGATGATGAGCTGGGATGTGGCGTACGCATAGACCACTTTGATACCTGGATCGAGGGAATGGAGAATACCTTCAGAACAGGGCATTCCTACCCCATTGCCCACCAGCTAGCTTCCCCAATAAAAGAAACTCATCATACTATCACCAAGACGCCATACGACAAGCTTTATCCTTATTGCACTGAGCACTGAAGGAGAAAGAAATGTCCATAAAACAGCAAAATCTGGAAAGGGCACGCAAGATTGAGAGGCACATAAGACCCCTTACGCTGCCAGTCGGGGTAAGGTTCTGGGAAAAAAGGAGAGCAGATTCCTGCTGAGGCGGGAACGCGCCCAGAAAAGAAGCACTCATGGTGCCAGTTCCTCACTCCGGCAAGAACCAAGGCTTCTGACAGCCAGCCTAGCTTTCTGGTCAAGCGGAGCGACTTTGCCTGAATCCTTGCTCCAGGAATGCTCGGTTTTGAGGAACGCCTGGAGGAAGTCCTTAGCGGTGAACACGTAGAACAGCTCCATTTCGAGACCAGAGAGCTAGCCAAGAATTCGATGGCCACCCTGCCCAGTATTCCTGCTTTCACCATCGAGGCTGCTACCGTGGCTGCGCTTGAGAACCTGGAGGTGGAGCCTGATGTCATCGTCGTTGCCGTTAGCCCGGGAATGGTCAATAGAATAATGGATGCCTCCTTATGGTATACAGGTGGTCCCTATACCACGTCGTACGGCAGTATATCTGGCATATGTGCCTCGGCGACGGCTCAAGCCTATATTGACCGCGATCATGTTTCAAACATAGCGTTTCCTTGCATGGGATCACGGCGCTGGGGTGGCTGGACGGATTACGAACTCGCCCTGAGCGTAAATATGGCGCAATTCGATAGGTTCATTAAGGGGCTGGAGAATACCTGGCTAACAGGGCATTCCTATCCGATTGGGGTCCACTTGATCTCCGATATCGTTGAGTCTCACCACCAGAAACCACAGAAGGAATATAGTAAGGTGTATCCCTATTGCTACGAGCATTAGTACTCTATGGGGCGAGATATGGGAGCCTATTGACTAAACATCGATGCTTTTGCCATAATTCTTCAATGAGGTGGGCCATTTCGCCTAGAAAGGGGGGTCATCTATGTAGCGCGGCTATGGGATGTGGGTCATGCGTTTACTGACAGTGGTAGTAGAAACTAAAAGGAGGTGCTAAATGAAACGGAAAATAGCCATGTTGTTGTTGTCGTTAGCGGTGGTATTCAGCCTGGTTGTCGTTGGTTGTGCCGCTGAGGAGGCAGCGCCACCGGAAGAAGAGGTGGCGCCACCAGAGGAGGAAGAAGAGGAGGAAGCTGCCCCTGCGGCACCTGAGGCAGAGACATTCGAATGGACCGCCCAGGCCATCTGGCCTGCTGGGTTCTCTTCTTACGTGGATTCCGAGGAAGTATTGCGGCGGATAAATGTTGCTTCTGGAGGCCGTCTCAACATAAAACTGGTCCCCAGTGGTGCCATTGTGCCGGCTTATGAAATACTGGACGCGGTAGCCGCGGGAGCAGTGGAAGCCGAGGTTTCCGGGATATCCGCCGAGTTTGGCAAGTTCCCCTCGGCAATGTTCTGGGACAAATACCCAGCTGGTCCCAACGCCATGGAGCTATACACCTGGATATACAAGGGTGGTGGCATGGAGCTGTGGCAGGAACTCTACGACAGCAACGGCATTAACGTACACGTTGTAGGTCCCATGGGAGCGAGTCAGGCAGAGAATTTTGGCTGGTTTCCCAAACCAATTACCTCGCTGAAGGACTTTAAGGGGCTAAAGTTCAGAACTCAAGGCACTTGGGGCGATGTGCTTACTGCACTAGGGTGCTCGGTGGTCACCATGCCTGGTGGTGAGGTCTACGAGGCTGCGCAGCGCGGTGTCATCGATGCCTTTGAGTATTCCACGCCTTCCGTTGACCTGTCCGCTGGATTCAATGAGCTTCGTCCCGTTATGATGGAGCCAGGTATTCATGCGCCACTAGCCCTGTTCGACTTCAAAGTAAACGGAGACCGCTGGAATGAGCTGCCCGATGACCTGAAGATGCTGGTAGAAATCGGGTGTCAGGCTGGAGCAACCTATATGGTATGCTCTGCCGACTACGCAGATATCGGGGCCTTCCAAGAGCTGCTTGACTACGGCGTGGATGTCGAAGTTCTACCTGACGACGTTGTCAAGGAAATAGTACGTATAAGCAACGAGATTTGGGATGAAATGGCCAAGGACGATGCCTTCTTCGCCAAGGTACTCAAGTCTCAGCGTGATTTCCTGAGAGGATACCGGCAGCTTCAAGCGCTCAAGCAGCCAGACCCAACCATGCTAAACTGGCCACCAGAATAAAAGCTTCTGTTACCAAGCAGTTAGGGCACTGCGCTCAAGTGCCCTAAGTGCTTGGTGAGCCATGCTCATCAAGAGCGTGATAGGGGAAGCAGCAGTTACACGTTATCGCTCAGGGCAACGGCAAGTTGTGCTCCAAGTGTAGCTTTGCCACAGCAATTACCGAGGTGACATAGCCACAAGGGAGATTGATTATCGGCGAGTTTGGACCAGCCCGTTGGGGCAGGGTAGTAAAGCTTTCAATGATAAATCCTGTATGCGGAGAGAGATATGCTGAAAGTCCTGAGATTCATTGTTAAGCATATTGAAAACATCTCCGAGTGGAGCGGCAGTCTATTCCGCTACATCGTACCACTGTTGGTCTTTACCATCACCTACGACGTGTTCCTGAGATATGTATTCAACGCGCCGACAAAATGGTCATATGACATCACCTACATGCTTGGTGGAACGCTGATGCTCATGATGCAGGCGTATACTCTCTTCCACAAGGGCCATGTCAACATAGACATTCTGCAAAGGACGTTTCCGCCAAAGGCAAATCTACTAATTGATACCATATTTAGCCTTTTCCTTTTTTTCCCGCTTATGCTTGTTCTATTCTATTCCAGTCTTCGCCACGCAATAACTTCGATTGCACTGCATGAGCTATCCAATGTGGGTTTCTGGAGACCAATACTCTACCCGTTCAGAACTATGATTCCCGTAGCCTGGTTTCTGGTGCTTCTCCAGGGGATAGCCACCTTCATCAGGAATATTTACTCCCTGACTCATAGGGGGCAAGAACTATGATCGATATGAGCCCAGAGTTAGTAACCGTTGTCATGTTTGGCCTCTTAGTAGTGTTCGTCCTATTAGGATACCCGTTAGCCTTTATCTTGGGCAGCGTGGGCCTGGGTGTAGGCTTCATAACGTCCGGCCTTCCGGTATTCGAAATAGTCTATCTGCGCATGTACGGGGCAATTACCACCTATACTTTCCTGGCAATGCCTCTATTCGTTTTCATGGGACTTATGATGGAAAGGTCTGGGGTATCTGACAGCTTGTTCGAGGCACTACATGTTTGGCTGGGCGGCTTTAGAGGCGGGTTAGCCATAGCCACTGTGCTAATTGGCACACTTCTGGCTGCTACTGTGGGAGTTATCGCCGCTTCCGTTACCATGCTGGGCCTTATCGCCATGCCAGCAATGCTTAAGCGGGGTTATAACAAGGAGCTGGCCTGCGGCGCAGTCTGCGCTGGAGGCTCTCTGGGTATTCTCATTCCGCCCAGCGTCATGCTGGTGCTTTATGGGCCTATGGCAAATATCTCCGTTGGTAAGCTATTCATGGGAGCTTTCATGCCAGGCTTCCTGCTCTCAGCTTTGTACTGTACGTACATTGGCATTATGTCCTTTCTCAAACCCGAACTGGCTCCCAGTGTCGCCCTTGAGGAAAGAAGGGTGCCCTTCCTCAGGAAATCCTATATGCTGGTCACTTCCCTAGTACCACCTCTAATTCTGATATTGGCCGTTCTGGGCTCGATCTTTTTAGGTATAGCCGCCCCAACAGAGGCAGCCGCAGTGGGTGCCCTGGCATCCGTCCTCATGTGCCTCGCCTATCGCAGGCTCACCTTGACCAAACTGAAGGAGGCGATGCTTGGGACAGCACGTGTTACCGGTATGGCATTCATGGTAGTCATTGGTGCTTCGATCTTCACCGGGGTATTTATCAAACTGGGGGGCGCAGACGTGGTGATGAACTTCGTTCTGTCGGCACCCGGCGGGCGCTGGGGAGCTTTTGCCCTCATCATGTTCATAACCTTGATTCTGGGCATGTTTATTGACTGGATAGGAATTATTCTGGTTATGATTCCGATAATGGCTCCCGTCGGCGTTGCCCTTAATTTTGATCCCCTCTGGTTTGCCATGATGCTGATAGTGAACCTTCAACTGTCCTTTATCACTCCCCCGTTAGCCTATGCCATCTTCTTCCTTCAAGGCACATTGAAGCCAGAGATGGAGGTGACTACGATGCATATTATCAGAGGGATACTTCCCTATATTGGCCTGATAAGTCTTGGTCTTTTATTGATGGTGAAATTCCCTCAAATAGCTCTCTGGCTGCCTGACAAGATGATAAGAAAAGCGTGGTAGCAGGGTGGGCGAGAACTGACCAAATGGTTTAGAAAGGAGAACATATAATGGCTCTGACCCAAGACGCAATCGAACAAATATCGCAGCAATTGCTCGAAGCGGAAAGAAGTTGTCAGCCTATACAGGCGATTTCAGAGAGATTTACTGCTCTGTCATATGACGATGTTTACGCAATACAGTCAAAAACCATCGACACCAAAGTTAAGTCTGGCGCAGTCATTGTGGGCAAGAAAATTGGGTTAACCAGTATCGCAATGCAAGAGCAGTTTAACATCAAAGAACCGGATTACGGCATCATTATTAATAGTGGAGTATTCAGGGAGGGGCAGCCTATCCCTAGTAAAAGCCTGATTCTGCCGCGAATCGAGTCAGAAATAGCCTTCCTGCTCAGAGATGACCTCCAAGGGCCCGGTGTAACGGTAGCTAATGTGCTGGATGCCACAGAGGCAGTTATGCCATCATTCGAGGTCATCGACAGCAGATTCAAGGATTGGAAGATTACAGTTAAAGACTCCATTGCAGATAATGCCTCAAATGCTGCCGTTATTCTGGGCGGAAAGCTCACTCCTTTATTCCCTGATATCGACCTGCGCTTGACCGGGATGGTTTTGGAAAAGAATGGTGAAGTTATCGCCACCGGTGCGGGAGCAGCAGTCCTAGGCAATCCAGCCGAGTCGGTAGCCTGGCTGGCAAATAAATTAAACGAATATGGCATTACACTGCGGAGAGGTGAAATCATCATGTCCGGTAGCCTTATTCGGGCGGTGACCATAGAACCGGGATCGTTCTTTAGGGCAACTTTTGACCGATTGGGCTCCGTTTCTGCCTTGTTTGGATAGATGAGTGAACCTCAAAGCTTAGTATGTGCTAGTATTGAACCTTTATGGCAAGCACTTTTTGTGCAAAGCCGGAAATGTATTAGTTTGTAGGAGGCAAAATGTCAAACATTGCGACGTACCCAGATGGCTCTTGTGTGCTTCTCCAAGGTAACGAAGCCATTGCCAGAGGCGCACTGGAGGCTGGTGCACAATTCTGTGCCGCTTACCCGGGGACGCCTTCTTCAGAGATTATTGGCACCCTGGCCACGGTTGCCAAAGACACTGGCATTCATGTTGAGTGGTCTATTAACGAGAAGGTAGCTACAGAAGTAGCGGCTGCGGCTGCCTTCGCTGGATTGAGAAGCCTTGCCGCCATGAAGAATGCCGGCCTGAATGTAACCATGGACTTCTTGATGCATCTCAACCTCTCGACCATAGGTGATAGAGGAGGAGGACTGGTGGTAGTGGTCTGTGATGACCCCCAAGCTCACGCCAGCGGCGACGAAGAGGACACGCGTTGGGCGGCTCAAATGGCTGATGTGCCGCTTCTGGAACCGGGGAGTATCCAGGAAGCCAAGGATATGACTAAGTGGGCTTTTGAGCTATCCGAGGAACTTAGATGCTATTGTTTTTTAAGGAGCTATACGCGTCTATCCCACTCACGTAGCGGTGTCACGCTGGGCAAAATCCCGAAGCCAAAAAAGAAAGCGATGTTCGACACATCTAAATGTTACACGCCTTATATTGCCCCTCCAAAACATGCGGCTTTACATGAGCAGCTAGCCAGAGTCCAGGAGATATTCGAGTCATCTCCTTTCAATTCCTACACTGGGCCAGGGCAACCAGAATTACTGATAGTCTGCAGCGGCAATGGAGGGCCATGCTCTCTGGATGCGATAGAGGCATTGGACCTGGCAGAGTCAGTAGGCGTTCTAAAGCTGGGAACGCTCTGGCCGTTTCCCAAAGGGCTAGTCGAGAGGTACCTGGCACGGACAAGCAAAGTTCTCGTAGTAGAGGAAGTGGATCCCTTTGTTGAGACTCACGTAAAAGAAACGCTAGCCAAGCCCTCAGCAGTGTCCGATCCGCCAGAGATATACGGCAAGGGCTCAGGACACATAAATCACTATGGGGAAATCACACCGGACGCAGTGATCAAGGCTTTGTCCGGAATCTTCAAGTTAGAATACCAAGCAAGAGACCCCGATTATGCGCAGAAATCGCAGGACGCAGCCAAGCGCCTAGTTATTGATCGCGGCATGGCCTGGTGTCCTGGATGCCCACATAGAGCTAGTTTCTTCGCCCTAAGGGACGCAATAAGACGAGACCGCAGGAAGGCCATAGTAACTAGTGATATTGGCTGCTACACACTGGATGTATTCCCATATGGCACACATCAAACCAATGTGTTGCACTGCATGGGCTCAGGACTAGGCGAAGCCTGTGGCTTTGGAGAGCTTGCCCAGTTTGGGTTTGAACAGCCTGTCATAGGAATATGTGGTGACTCAACATTCTTCCACGCATCAGTTCCAGCACTAATGAATGCTGTCCATAACAAAGCAAACATGACGGTGGTGATACTGGACAATGGTATTACAGCGATGACCGGCTTCCAACCTCATCCAGGCACAGAGCGTACGGCCACTCAGGATGCAGCCACAGTAGTAGATATGGAAGCTCTCTGTCGTGCTATGGGATGCAGGGTGGAGGTGAAAGACCCATTCGACATAAAGGCGACTTCAGCCGCTCTCCGTGAGTTCATGAGGGACGAGAACGGGGTTAAGGTGCTGATTTTGCGTAGAAAATGCGAATTGCTTCGAATGAGGCAGGAGCGGACATACCCGTATAAGGTCTGGGTTGACGCCGAAAAGTGCAAAGGTGACAAGTGTGGCTATTGTTACAAGGTTTTCCAGTGTCCCGGCATATCCTGGGACAAAGAGAGCGATAAGGCCCAAATACAAGAGGCGGTTTGCGTTGGATGTGGAGTTTGCGCCGCCACATGTCCAAGTAAAGCTATTATTAAGGAGGAAACAGGATAATGGCTATTTCCAGAGACCCGTTAAACCTAATCATCTGTGGAGTTGGAGGTCAGGGAAACATTCTGCTTTCCGGCCTGATAGGCAGTGCGTTGATAAAGAAGGGTTACCAGGTCACCGTGGGGGAAACATTCGGGGCGGCTCAGAGAGGTGGGGCAGTCTTCAGCAGCGTCAGAATATCCCAAAGAAGGTCTTACGGACCACTAATTCCAGAGGGCAAGGCTCATCTTATCCTCGGCCTTGAACCTCTGGAAACCTTGAGGATATTACAAAAATACGGGAACTCAGAGACAATATGCATATCCAACACATATCCCGTTTTCCCAATCGGAGTCCTTGCAACAAAAGAAGAGTATCCTGACTGTGACGAACTTAAGGAGACAATCAGAAGCCTTTCTAAAGTGGCTTGGTTCTTGGATGCGACCAATATAGCCTTAGAGCTTGGTGCCCAAATAGCTACGAATATCGTCATGGTGGGTGCTTTAATCAGTTCAGCTCAGCTTCCCCTGGCAAGGAACGATATTGAAGACGCAATGCGAGAGGTTTTCTCCCCCGAGAGAATGGAGTTAAATCTAAAAGCTCTTGAGCTGGGATTCGGAGCACTGCGCTCGCAGAAGTAGACCGCGTTAAGGCGCGGTTTCCACTGTCTCACGTTGAGACTCTGCTTCAAAGCAGCTTTCTTTATCTTGCGTAGCTTTTGAGTTCCACATCGAGGAATATCATCTGCAAGTTGTGGTAAACTAATTCGGTGAATAACTAGTATCTACATCCTAAGAAAGGAGAAACCCCCTTGTACAAAGCGCCTCGGGGCACGTCAGACATTCTGCCACAAGAACAAGCTTACTGGAAATATGTGGAGGAAAAAGCTGCTTTCATATGCCAGCTTCATGGTTACCGGCAATTGAACACCCCGATATTCGAAGACTTTCAATTGTTCGCACGCAGTGTAGCCGGGGGCACCGACATTGCTGACAAGGAAATGTATATCTTTGAGGATAGAAGCGGTCAGAAGTTGGCCTTAAGAGCCGAGGGAACAGCTCCAGTTTGCCGAGCCTACCTGGAGCATGGATTATTTAATTTACCTCAGCCTGTGAGGCTCTATTATATCGGTCCCACTTTTAGATATGAGCGCCCTCAAGCTGGGAGGTATCGCCAACATCACCAGTTTGGTTGTGAAGTTTTGGGTGATGCTGATCCCATCTTAGATGCTGAAGTGATAGACTTGGCACAGCGCTTTTTACTTTCTCTAGGCCTTCCCGAATTCCCTATCGAGCTTAATAGCATTGGTTGTAAAGTCTGCCAACCTAAGTATATAGAGGCGCTTAAGCAGCATTACTCAGGCTACATAGCTCGCTTATGTCCAGATTGCAGAGCAAGGTTAGCCAGAAACTCTTTAAGGTTACTTGACTGCAAAAGAGCCTCCTGCCAGAAGATTGCTGAGACCGCACCGAAAATCGCAGACTATTTATGTGGTGACTGTCAGGCCCACTTCCAGGATGTTCAACAATATCTACTAGCCTTGGATATTCCCTTCCAATTAAACTACCGACTGGTGCGTGGTCTGGATTATTACACTAGAACAGTATTTGAGATTCAGTCTCAAGCAGAAGAAGCGCAAAGTGCTCTCGTGGGCGGTGGGCGCTACGACGACCTCATTGAACAACTGGGAGGAAAACCTACCCCAGCAGTTGGCTTTGCCTCTGGCATGGAAAGAATTATTTCAGCTTTGAAAGCACGGAAAATTGAACCCCCGGGTCTGCTCAAGCCCATTGCTTTCATCGCCTATTTAGGAAAAGAAGCTAAAACGGAGGCTATGAAGCTTGCGGCACAATTACGGAATGCTCAGATTGCCGCTATTCTAGCTACAGGCGATAAGAGTTTGAAAAGCCAATTGAGACAAGCTAATTCACTGGGCACAAACTACGCCATTATCATCGGAGAACGAGAGGTTAATACTCACAGCGTAGTATTGCGAGATATGCTAACCAATAACCAGGAAACCATTCCTGTAACTGAACTAGGCAAAGCCCTTGAAAAGCGAATCACTGGAACAGGGATCTAAATATACCTTCCGGCTTTGCCTCTGCATCTAGATATGGTATAATATCGCTAGTGTTCCCAGTTATTGCCGTTAACGTTCAAAGAGGGTCGGAATCCCTTCCCCCATTTTCATCAAAAGGTATAACGAGACAGCATAGCTATGCGCGAAAATGAGATAGACAACAAGTCGAGTGGCGAGTATAACGCCGAAGATATTCAAATATTAGACGAGATAGAAGCTGTCCGGTTGCGGCCGGGAATGTACATCGGCAGTACCGGCCGTGAGGGACTGCAACACCTCCTCTATGAAATAGTCTACAACAGCATAGATGAAGCAATGGCCGGCTTCTGCGACCGAATTGAGATAACAATAAATAAAGATAATAGTGTCTCTGTAATTGACAACGGCCGTGGCATTCCCACCGAAGTTATCCCTACAACAGATATCACTGCACTGGAAGCAGTAATGACGCGTCTGCACGCCGGAGCCAAGTTTGGGGGACCTATCTACGACATATCCAGTGGTTTGCACGGGGTTGGTGCTTCAGTAGTGAATGCCCTATCCTCCTGGCTCCAAGTTGAGGTTAGACGACAAGGGAAAGTCTACCGCCAGGAATACAAGCGGGGGATTTCCAAAGGGGAAATACAAATCATTGGTGACGCCACTGATACAGGCACTACCATCACTTTCCTGGCTGACGAAGGAATATTTGATGACATCAATTATGACTTCGACACAACCTGCCAGCGGATAAGAGAGCTGACTTTCTTGAACAAAGGGGTGCAAATATCTATTGAAGATCAAAGAGGCGGGCAGCAGAAAACCTTCTGTTTTGAGGGAGGCATAGCCAGTTTTGTTCGCCGCTTAAATAGACATAGACCGGTTATCCATCCCCACCCTATTTACCTTTCAGACACAGTCAATTCCACTATGGTGGAGGCCGCCCTCCAATATAATGACGGCTTCACAGAATCCAATTTCTCCTTCGCCAACTGCGTCAACACCAAAGACGGAGGTAGCCATCTTACTGGCTTTCGGTCAGCGTTGACTCACGTCCTCAATGATTACGCTCGAAAGAGTAAACTTATTAAGGATAACGAACCTAATCTCACTGGCGAGGACGTACGGCAAGGGGTAGTGGCTATTATCAGTGTAAAACTTCCTAAGCCTCAGTTTGAGGGCCAAACCAAAGCAAAACTTGGAAACCCTGAAGTAAGGAACCACGTTGAATCTGTGGTAGTGGATAAGTTGTCCCTTTATCTCGAACAACACCCCGATGAGGCAAGAGCAATTATAGAGAAATGCCTCATCGCTGCCAAAGCTAGAGAGGCAGCACATAAGGCCCGCGAGCTTATCTTTAAACGCTCCAGTTTCGAGACATCAACACTACCAGGAAAGCTGGCCGAATGTTCAGAGAAAAACCCCGAACTGTGTGAGCTTTATCTGGTTGAAGGTGACTCAGCGGGCGGCTCAGCCAAGCAAGGACGAGACCGCCGCTTTCAAGCCATTCTCCCTCTCAAAGGTAAGATACTGAATGTAGAGAAAGCTCCCAAGGACAAGATCCTGGCACATGAAGAAATAAGGGCTATTGCTACTGCATTAAGAGCAACTAGCGATGGGCTTGACCTTAGCAAGCTCAGGTATCATCGGATAATCATCATGACGGATGCTGACATTGATGGCTCTCACATTCGTACATTGCTGCTGACCTTCTTCTTTCGCCATATGGCGGAGCTGATTAACCAAGGACACCTTTTCATTGCCCAGCCGCCCCTCTACCGCATCAAGTCCGGTAAACAGCAATTCTGGCTCTACTCTGAACAGGAAAAAGAGGGGAAAATTGAGGAGCTGGGAGAAAACAAAGTAGAGATTCAGAGATATAAAGGGTTAGGCGAGATGAGTCCAGAGCAGCTATGGGAGACGACAATGAATCCTGAGACCAGGACTGTGCTTAGAGTGGAAATAGAAGATGCCATAGCTGCAGACCAAACTTTTCACATGCTGATGGGCAACGAAGTCCTGCCGCGCAAGAACTTCATCCAAGCCCATGCCCTGAATGTACGGAATCTGGATATCTAACTTTCCTTCTCATATAACCTTCGCTCAGCTATATATTTCCCCACTTCGTCAGGCACTAAATAATGAATGGACAGTCCTCGAGCCACACGTTGCCGTATCTCTGAAGAGCTGACACCTATAATAGGTGCGTCAAGCCGGGTGACTTTGTCCATCAAGCCAGGAACAGACGATGCCAAAGAACTCAAGTCTGGTAGGTTAAGCCCCAATCTAGGAACAACCACTAATTGACATAATTGTACTAGTTTGCCCGGTTGTTTCCATAAGGGAAGTCCACCAAGACTGTCCCAACCAAGAATGAAGAAGAAAGATTGTGCGCCTAACTCATCCCGAAGGCTGGCTATAGTATCCACAGTATAAGAGGGACCGGGGTGATCCACCTCAACAGTGCTAAGTCTAAAATAAGGGTTTTTGGCAATAGAGCGACGCACCATCTCTACCCGGTCAAGCGCGGGCGTAATAACATGGTCTACCTTAAGCCATGGTTGCCCTACAGGAACAAAAAGAACCACACTGAGCTTCAGTCTCACCCTCGCTTCCTCGGCTACGATGAGATGCCCAGTATGGACAGGGTCAAACGTGCCACCAAAAACACCTACATTCACCAGAACTCCATCAATACCTAGTTATTACTTATTAGTTTTAATATATATGGCGATTATATAAGTATTAATAACACTAATAATAGGGGGTGTAAAAAACATACAATTTTCCTACTTAGCAAATGAGCCTCCACTGTGAGAGTTATTTACATTATGGTTACATGAGAGATCTTTCAGCCTTCTGAGTTTCCTCTAGGTCGAGGCTTCTTCTGATTTCCATTATCTGCTCTTTCAGCTTCGGATTGGCATCAATCTCGTTAACCATCTTCTTATGACCATATGCTATAGCGATATGGCTTCTGTTGCCCAATTCTTTACCGATCGCGGCGAAGGAACAATTCCTTTCCCCTCGCATAAGATATATAGCAGTCCGCCGGGCTAATGCGGTCTTGCGGTCTCGCCTTCTACCAACTAGCTCCTCGATGGAAAGGTTAAAGTAATCGGCTACTGCTTGTATTACCATTTTTCTACCTTGCTTGCTGGTGATGCCCGTTAATAGTCTGTCAATTGTTTGTAGGGTGAGTTCCTCTCCAGTCAGCTTGGCTTGAGCGGTCAAGTAAATTAAAGCTCCTTCGAGTTGGCGGACATTTCCCTTTATTCGGTCTGTTAAGAGTTGCAATACCTCATTGGAGATTGACGTCTTCGTCTCCTCTGATTTGGCTCGCAAGATGGAGAGGCGTGTCTCAAAGTCAGGTGGCTCAATTGAGGTTATGAGACCACACTCAAGCCGGGATTTCAACCTATTGCTGAGCAGAGTCATGTCTTCAGGGGAATAGTCACTGGTGACGGCAATTTGACAATTGCTGTTATATAGCTCATTGAAAATGTGGAAGAAGCACTGTTGTGTTTGTTTTCTGTTGGCTATAAAATGGATATCGTCAAATAGAAGGATCTGAATGGAATTGAATTGATTACGGAATTCCTCAACTCGCTTTTGTTTGACAGCCAGTACAAACTCGTTAGTGAATCGGTCCGCACTTATGTAAGTTGCTTGTAGTCCACTGCTTGTTGCCTTATGGCCAATGGCATGTAGCAAGTGGGTCTTACCTTGCCCGGTGCTGCCATAGATGAAAAAGGGATTGTAGGTATGCGCTGGATTTTCAGCTATTTCCAATGCGGCAGCGTAAGCTAAGCGGTTACAATTGCCCACGATGAAACTATCGAAAGTATACTTTGGATTGAATCTGGCTGCCTTAGCTTTGGTGCTTGTTCCTCCGTCAGTCTGATTGGCGTGGGCTGAATCACCCTGTAGCTGGTCTTGATTGTGAACAGTGAACTGAATATCTATGTCCCTGCCTATAATTTCAGCCAGGGTTTTCCTTATTAAGGAGTGGAGACGCCTGGTTAGCCATTCAGCGACAAAGGCGCTAGGAACCCAGACCACAAAAGCATCCTGTTGACAACTTACGCCTTGACTGTTTTTCAACCAAGTAGCGTAATTCGCTTTGCTGACTTGGATTTGGAGTTCGCCTAGTACACTTTGCCAGATTTCTCTTGCTGACTCCAATTCACCCCAAACCGTGCTATCATTAATTAGCCAAGAGGATGGCTGAAGAAATAGCAGAGGCAGTAAGGAAAAGTTACACCCAAAAGAATATCAGATGTTTTTTGGCCTTCTCTAGGGAGGTTCTTACATAAAAAAAATAAAAAAAAGATAGCTTTGACATGAATATACGTTCTATTTTTATGGGTACTCCGGAGTTTGCTGTGCCTATATTGGAGTCTTTAATCCAGAGTTCCTATGACGTGGTCGCCGTATATACCCAGCCTGATAAGCCAGCCGGCAGAGGTCAGCAGCTTGCCTCTCCTCCAACAAAGGAGCTGGCCATGAAACACAAGATCCCGGTCATTCAGCCAAACATTCTTAAATCTGCGGGGGCGGTACAAGAACTGGCTGGTTTTCACCCTGAGCTAATCGTAGTGGCTGCCTTTGGCTACATTCTCCCGCGGGAAGTGTTGTCTTTACCTGAATTTGGTTGCCTCAATGTCCATCCTTCATTATTGCCCAAACATCGAGGGCCATCTCCGGTAGCTGATACTCTTCTCTGTGGCGATGTATTTGCTGGTGTTACCATTATGTTAATGGACGAAGCCCTGGATAGCGGACCGATTTTGGCTCAGCGGAAGGTGGGTGTTTCCGCCTTGGACACTACAGGCTCGCTCACACATAAACTGGCCAGTGCAGGAGCTGAGCTTCTGATGGAGACTTTGCCTGAGTGGCTTGAGGGCAGGCTCAAGCCCCAAGCTCAGAATGAAGACAGTGCCACCTACAGCAAGCTGATAGCAAACAGAGATGGTGAATTGGACTGGCGTCTCACGGCAGTGGAGCTCTGGCGGCGGGTAAGGGCCTTTAATCCCTGGCCAGGGTGCTATACCTGGTGGAAAGGCAAGCGACTTAAAATCCATAGCGCCACTCCCCTTGGCGACAAAGCCAAAGGCGAGATAGGGAGGGTGGTCGCTTTGCCGAAGTCAGCGCCAGTTCGAGTTGGAGTAGTTGCTGGAGAGGGCATCCTGGGACTTTGCCAGATTCAATTGGAGGGTAAGCGTGAGATGTCTGCAGACGAGTTCACCCGGGGGCAAAGAGATTTTGTCGGCTCCAGTTTGATCTGACTTTTTGGGCAAGGCCATTGATATTTTGCTTGCTAGAAGGGTAGGCTTTCTTGTCTGCTAAATGCCAGCATTGTGGTAAGGAGTCCCGTGTTATTTCCCGGATATTAGGGTCATGTCTTGACTGTATTCGGCAGGACTTTTTTGCAGTATTGCCTAACATAGAGGAAGCTCATACCAAGGCCAGAAGCTTATTTGACCTTCCCGTTCATCCACCGACAAGCGAAACAGGACCACGATGTCGTATTTGTGTAAACGAATGCCGATTGCCTTCAGGTGGCAGAAGCTATTGCGGACTTCGCTATAATAGGGGAAACAAACTCAAACACCTCAATTGCCTCATTCCATTCGTGCCTCTCGCCTAGCCTTGGAGAGGAACAAAGGCAGGCTCCTCCGCATCTGCTGGGAGACGAATGGTTCTATGCACCCAAGCTTATTAAGACAAGCTGCCGAAATTGCCTTAAACTCCGGTGGTTGTATTAAATTCGACCTTAAAGCCTGGGATGAGCAACTGCACATTGCTCTATGTGGCGTAAGCAACAGGAGGACCTTGGAAAACTTTCAGCTTTTAGCTGCATATGCCAAGACAAGGCCATCGCCCCCTTTGCTGATAGCGAGCACCTTGCTGGTGCCGGGATACGTGGATAAGCAGGAGGTCTCCCGGATTGCCGGATTCATCTGTTCACTCGACCCAGATATCCCTTATTCCCTCCTTGTCTTTTCACCTCAATTTGTGATGAGGGACTTGCCCCCCACCTCCAGACGCCATGCTGAAGAGTGCCTGGCGGAGGCAAAGTCACAGGGGCTGACAAGGGTGAGATTGGGCAATGCGCACCTTTTGGGGGGTGATTACTGAGGCAAATCTCATTATTGTGGCTATGGGCTCCTCCAGCTCTGCTTCAGGGTTTATCTCTTGGTGGCCGTCGTGGTAAAATAGTGAGTCAAGGAGGTAGAGAGAAATGACAAGTCGGCTTTGGGAACCATTTCGAATAGGGCAGATGGAATTGAGGAATCGGATAGTGATGGCGCCTGTGACAACGCAGTATGGCAGCGAAGAAGGCTATGTCACCGAGCGGACGAAGGGCCACTACGAGACGCGGGCCCGCGGCGGAGCAGGGTTGCTTATTGTGGAGGCGACCTGTGTTCACCCGCGCGGGCAGTCTTTCGTAAACCAGCTGGGTATCAGCGACGACAAGTTCATTCCAGGCCTGAGCGAATTAGTGCAGGCCATTCATCGGCATGGTGCCAAGGCAGGCATTCAGCTCCACCACGGTGGAGTGAAAGCCGAACAGGAGCTAACTGGAATGCCGCCGGTAGGTCCCTCGCCGCTGGCCAGCCCAGAAGCTGGGCAGGCCGAAGAGCTCACAGTTGACGAGATAGCGGAACTTGTTGCTGCTTATGCCGCGGCAACGTTCCGGGCGAAACAGGCCGGCTTCGATGGCGCGGAAATCCACGGAGCCCACGGCTATCTTATTGGTCAATTTCTCTCCCGTGCCTCGAATAAGCGGCAGGATGCCTATGGAGGCAGTCTATCAAACCGAGCCAGGTTCCTCATTGAGATTATAAAGGCGGCGAAGGGAGCAGCAGGTAGTGACTACCCCGTCTGGTGCCGGATCAACGGCAAGGAATACGGCCTGGAGGAAGGGACCTCTCTGGAGGAGGCCCGGGAGATAGCCCGGATGGCTCAACAGGCTGGTGCTGATGCCATCCACGTATCTGCTGGCGGGCCCAAGAACCCCGTTAATTTGACCTCTCCTACCTTCGTTCCGGCTATAATTGCTGACCTGGCAGAAGGGGTAAAAAAAGCGGTCACCGTGCCCGTGATCGCTGTGGGAAGGATTACCCCTGAAGCTGGCGAGAGTATTCTGGCGGCGGGCAAGGCGGACCTGGTCGCTATTGGCAAAGGGCTTCTGGCTGATCCCGAGCTTCCCAATAAGGTGGCCTCGGGCAAATTAGAGGACATCACCCCCTGCATAGTCTGTATGGGATGTCGGGATGACTTGTTCTCCCCTGACGTGCTGGGCATAAGGTGTCAGGTAAATGCTGCTCTGGGAAGAGGTGAGGAATACCGGATTGTCTCGGCAAAGAAGCCCAAGAAAGTCCTCGTGGTCGGTGGTGGGCCGGCAGGCATGGAAGCTGCCAGGGTAGCAGCTCTAAGGGGGCATCAGGTGACTCTCTGGGAGAAACAATCCAGACTGGGTGGCCAGTTAATCCAGGCAGCTATTCCGCCCCACAAAGACCGAATTGGGTTCTTGACCAGATACCTACAAACACAACTAAATAAGCTTAAAGTTAAAATCGAATTAGGCAAGCAGGCGACAGCGGCCATGATTGAGGAGTTTGAGCCTGAAGTGCTGGTCCTGGCTACCGGGGTAAGACCTCTGGTGCCTGAGATTCCAGGGCTGGACAAGGCTCGTGTAGTCCAGGCGGGGGATGTTCTGGAGGGCAAGGCAGCGGTGGGAAATAAGGTGGTAGTAATCGGGGGAGAAGTGGTGGGCTGCGAGACGGCCGAGTTTCTTGCCGAGAAAGGAAAGAAAGTCACCGTCACACGAAGGGGTATGGAAATGGCCTTGGGGATGGGCTTTACCCTTAGAGACTTCTTTCTGGATAGGCTCTGGCAGAAGGGGGTTACCCTGCTCACCGAGCTTAGATACAACGAAATTACCTCTGAGGGACTTGTGGTCACCACTAAAGAAGGTGAGAGGAAAACCATCGAGGCCGATACCATAGTTCTAGCGGCTGGGGCTATCCCTGATAGGGCCCTTTACCAGGAGGTTAACGGAAAGGTGCCTGAGACTTATCTTGCCGGGGACTGCGTCGAGCCGCGAAGAATACGCGAAGCTATCGCCAACGGCTATCGCATTGGCTTGGAGATCTAGACTTCTGTCCCTACAGCCCTATTTTGCTGGCCACTTCGCGCATCCCTATGATAGCGTCGGTGACCAGGTCCCTTAACTCCACGCCCAACATCGCGGCTCCTTTTTCAATCACTGTGCGGTTCACACCAGCAGCAAACGACTTATCTTTCCATTTCTTCATCACCGACTTTGCCTCCATGTCTGATACGCTCTTCGACGGTCGAACTAGCGCTGCCGCCGTGATAAGTCCGGTTAGCTCGTCAACGGCATATAGTGTCTTCTCCATACTGCTTTGCGGCTCTTCGTCGCTGCATATACCCCAGCCATGAGATACAATCGCTCGTATGTACTCCTCTGGCCAACCGCGCTCCGCCAATATCTCTCGTGCCTTTTTGCAATGCTGGTCAGGGAAACGTTCGTAGTCCACATCGTGCATTAGCCCAACGATGCCCCACTTCTCCTCGTCTTCGCCCGCCTTCCGCGCCATGTAGCGCATCACTCCCTCAACGGAATAGGCGTGCTTCAGCAGGCTATCGCCTCGGTTGAATTCCTTGAAAATTGACAGTGCTTCGTCGTATGTAGGTGTATGTTCTTCCATATGGCTACCTCCTTACTAGTGTCTCTATTTTGATTCAAGACTATAGACCGTTGGTTTCCAAATAGCAAGGGGCAGGGGGATGTTCGTCTTCTAAGCTGAAGAAACGGACTGGTTACGGACGTGATGACAATCCCAATTTTCAACCTGCTATACAATAAATGGCTATTACAATGGCTTGCACCGCCAGCAAAGGGGGCAGAATGTACCTATACACCTTGCCTAAGTTGGCCTGGAAGTACTCTGTTGACAGTATGAGGCAGAGGTGGACGGGCGACAGGAGATAACCGGCCACTCCGCTTGCGTAGGCCAGTAGTAGAGCATAGCTATTGATTCCTGAGCTTGAGGCCATAAACGGGACCAACAGCGGAAAGGTGATTCCGACAAATCCCATAGAAAGTCCGGTGGCAAAGCCTGTCAGCAGTGGCAGAGCTACCAGGATGACCAGTGCTGGCATCCCTATGCCTTGCATGTCGGAAAAGAGTGCGTAAGCAGCACCTGAGCTTTCTATTGCTGCTTTGTATAGCATCACGCTATACAGCAGGAACAACATTTTGGGAGCCAAACCGTATTTGAGGGACTTTTCCAGTTCCGGCCATTTAGCTCTTTGTTGCAGAATTAGCAGGCAAAGTGAAAGCACGAAGGCAAGGGCAACATCCAAGCCCACCAGAACTAACGCGAAAAGCAGGAAGACAGGCCAGGCGACTTTGATAAGATTGCGTGCTACATTCCCTGAAGCCTCTTGCTCTGTCACCTGGGGCTGCTTCAGCTTCAGGATTCTGTAACTGGAAATGCCTCCAATTGCTACAGCTAAAGCGGATAGAGGGAGAAGCATTGGCACCATGGAAGAAAGAGGGACTGACACTATTACGCTTGCTGTTATGATAGCCGGATATACTGGCAGCGAAGACTCACATATATGCCTGAACCAGTAGTTTATGAATGTGGCCTGCTCTGGAGTCAAGTCCATTCTTTTGGCCAGGTCCTTTACTGCGGTGGCCGAGACTAAAGCCCCAGCCGGCATTGGGACCAGCCCAATTACAGCGGGAACGAGGTGCATGGCAAGCTTGGGGCCAATTCTCTCCATTGTGGCTGCTAGCCTTGCCAGCAGGCCTTTCACCTCCATGAAGCGGCTTAGGGTCAAGGCGGATGCAACTATGGCTAAGAGCCTTAGGGTCTGGAGGTCCAGCAGGTTATGCAGCATAAGCTCTGGCGTTTGATTTGGCGGCAACACCAGTAGTGACATGATGAGGCTTCCGGCAAAGATGGCTAAGCTTGGGTGTAGCTTTAGCCTCAGGAGAATCAGAATTCCGGCGATAGATGCCAGCAAGGCCAGGGAAGGGTTCACCTTTCCAACACG
>CAZJGF010000010.1:0-1594 GCA_964545665.1 uncultured Dehalococcoidales bacterium | reverse complement strand
TTACTGCACAGGCTAGAGCCTGGCGCTCTTTGGGCCAGTCCAGATTGGGTTACTGGCGGCTGAAAGGGAGAGAGGGCCACTTGACCAACGGAGTGCTCACAACAGGCCGTACAGGCTTGGGCGCTCCCTGACCTCCCTGATGAAGTCCTCCACCATAGCCTCGACACTATCATAGGCAGGCTTCCAGCCCCACTCTGCCCTGGCCGGCGCATCGTCTAGCGCCTCCAGGCGGACGGTTTTGAAGTATTCTACAACAGTGGGGTCTGGCTTGTAGGAGATAACAGCAGCTGGTATGAGTTTCTTTACGGCTAGCTCAATCTCCTTCGGGGGTACTGCCCGGCTCATACCTGCAATATTGTAATTGACCGTCTTGATGCCATCGGTGCTTGCCTCGGATAGTCCACAGAATGCGGCTGCAATGTCCTTGAAGTACAGCAGCGGGAGGCCTTTGTCCTCAGGGCCGTAGCACTCATACGGTCTGCCCAGAGCCGCATCCTGTATCATCCAGGAGTTGTACTGCCCGATAGCCCGTGTGGTTATTCCGGGGCCTACCAGCGAAGGGATGCGCACTGAGCGGAAGTCCACCCCAAACCTTTTGCGATAGAACTTGCCCAGCAGCTCTACATACAACTTACCGCTGCCGTACATTGTTGTCGGTCTCTGGAGGGTGCTATCTGTTATCACGGGTTTTTCGATTCCCAATCCGTAGGTGGCCATGGAACTGGCGAAGACGACTGTGTTGACATCAAAAAGCCGCGCTGCCTCCAGAATGTTCATTGAGCCAAGGACATTCACCCTGAAAGATGCCCATGGGTTGGCCTCGGAAGGCAGGCTCAGCATAGCGGCGAGATGGTATATGCAGTCAATGTGGTTTTCCTTGACCGCGTTCATAACCTGGGACCAGTCTGAGATGTCTCCCTGGGCTATCTTGATTCTGTCCTCGATATCGCGTATGCGCCCTCCCCTGGACCTGGCGAAGACCACTACCTCTTCGCCGCGCTTTGCCAGCTCCCTCACCAAATAAGACCCGATAAATCCGCTGCCGCCGGTGACAAGTTTTGCCATAGTTCTGTCCCTCCTTCCAGTTAACTCAGAGATTCCTCTGACCACAGATAGTAGCTCAGAGTTTCATATTGTTCAACAGGTGTGTAGTTGTCGCTGTGAGGCTTTCTCTTGTTTATTCTCATTGCGAGGCGTAGCCGAAGCAATCTCACTCCAACTATCCTCTCCCTTGATGGGAGAGGATTAAGGTGAGGGCGAATCCCTCTGCCTTTGCAAATGTGGCATGAGGAAGCTCCTTTGGCTTCGGGACTATCAATGGCTAATGAATAGTGGCTAATGGCTGTAATGCCGGCTGCCGTTGAAGATACATAGCAGAGATGCCAGTAAACAAGGGCAGCAGAACAATTCCGTTGGTACAAGTAGCATTTGCCTGCCTTTGCTGGTTGCCAGCGGAGAATTGCGTCGCAGCAAAGGACTCGTAAGTTGATTAAACAAAGTGACGTTTCGTGCAACTTCACCACCGTTGCAATCAATCTAAGCTGTTCTTTCATAGGCTCGTTGCCCTTCCAGAATGGCTGTCGTCATGTCAACA